>JANNEL010000746.1:0-3681 GCA_031378595.1 Alphaproteobacteria bacterium | reverse complement strand
GAAATTCGCGCGGGAGCCTCGAGCCCGCCTCAATCCACCATCTCGAACGTCAGCCCCGCATGTTCGACGAGGCGCTCGATCAACCGCGTGCCCATCGCCGACGCCGGCGTCCAAAACCCGCCGGCGACATCGTCGGCCGGGAGTTCGGACAAACAAATCGCCGCCTCCGCGATCATCTTTGCGGTCGAGCCGTAGCCCGGATCGCGGTCGCCGGTGACGCGCGCTTTGAACTTGGCGCCGTCCGCAGCCGTGCCCAGAAACAAAAGCTCATAGCTGCCGCGTTCGCGTTGTTCCGCCGTCGGGCCTTCGCCGGGTTTGGGCAGCACGAAGCGGTTCAAGAGCGCGCGCGTGGGCGGGAACGCGGCGGCGAGGCCGAACGCGCCCATCGCCCCGGTGACGGCGATCGCGGCCGGCGCGCCGAGCACGCCGCCGCCCGTCAGCATCGCTTCGTCGTATTGGAAGTCGCGGCCATAGGCATAGTTCAAGAGCGCGTTCGACCGGTGCACGACGCGCGTGTTGATCGCGCCCATGACGAAGGGCGCCGTCCACGAACCCGCGGCGCCGTCATAGGTGACGGGGATCGCGCCCGGCTGGCGCGGCCCTTGGCGCGCGCCCTTCGGGTTCAGCGCGAACGGATTGGCGAGCATGGCGCGCACGGAAGAGGAGCCGACCGCCTCTTCCACGAGGTTCATCATGCTGGCGATCGTGCCGCCGCTGGCCCCGCCCTTCATCGACTTCACGCGCATGGCGATGGCGGTGCAGGGCTGGCCGGTGCGTTGGCGCACCGCGTTGTTCAGGAACAGGACGCCGAGGTCGGAGGGAATGGAATCGAAGCCGCAACACGGCACGATCCGCGCGCCTGAGGCCGCGGCCGCATCCTGATGCGCGTCGATCATGCGCTGGATCCAAGGCGCCTCACCCGTGAGGTCGCAATAATCCGTGCCCGCCGCCGCGCACGCCGCGACGAGCTCGGACCCGTATTTCGCATAAGGCCCGACGGTGGTGAGCACCACCTTCGTTTGGGCGGCGAGCACATCCATCGCCGCGCGGTCAGACGTATCGGCAACGATGGTGGCGACGCGCTCGCCCCGCGGCCCGAGTGAGTCCTTGACCACCGCAAGCTTGCCCGCGTTGCGCCCCGCCATCGCCCAGCGCAACCGATTACCCCCCGCCCGCGCCGCCAGCACATCGGCAATCAACGCCCCGACATAACCGGTGGCACCGACGAGGATGATGTCGTACGGGGGTTCGGTGGCGTTGCGTTTGGTCATCGTTGTCTCTCGCGAAGTGCTCGTTCGTCATCGGCCGAACCGGCACAGTTCGTATCACGTCTCGAACCCAAGCTTCCCGCAGAAATCAGCCACGTGAAGTGGCACATGTAGCACAAGGGTCGCCGTCCGGATTGGTGTCCGCATTGCCGTCCGACTTGGTGTCCGGCTTCGTGTCCAAGTTCGCGTCTGCCTTGCCGTCCGCCTCACTCATCGTTGTCATGGTCCGCGAAGGCGGACCACCCACGACTTGTGAACGCTGAACCGTGAGCGTTGACTTATTTCACGCCATAACGCCGCGGGCCTTGGTGGCTCCTTGTGAAAACCGAAAGTCGTGGGTGGTCCGCTTTCGCGGACCATGACAGGGAGGGTCAGTTAGGGGTGGAGACGTTCGTGGCCGCTACCTCGCCCGCGTCCATCTGGTCGTCTCCACGCGGCCCTTGCTGTCGAACACGCTGGCCGTGGCCTCGAGCGTCTCTGTGCCGGTGCGGCGGTAGGTGATCCGTCCCGGCCAATCGTGCTGAGGGTTGCCGAACGTGACCGTGGTCGCATCGTGCGAAAGCAGACGGAAGACGGTTGGCGCGCCGCCGTTGGGTTGGGCGATATAGACGATGCCTTCTTTGCGGTTTTCGATGCGCAGGAATTCAAAGCTGTTCGTGAGCCCGTTGACGGTGCGGCCCATGCCGACGATCACGTTGCCGGCGTTGTTCATCCAGACTTCGTCGTTGACGGCAGTTCCCTTCACCTCGCGCCAGTGCCCTTCGAGCATTGTGAGCGCCGCCCAGGCATCGCCCTCGGCACGCCCGCCGCTTGGCGCTGCCAAAAGCAATGCCGCCACCGCAACCGCCAAACAGATCCGAACCATCGCTCAAAACTCCGCAGCAAGAACGGGCCAGTGTCGCACGGTCGAGGCGCCGGAAGCCATCGCGAGACGCCGCGGGACACGCGTCACGGCGCGCCCAATCTCCGAAGCGATCGGCACCGCGAAGCCGGACAATCCGGACAGGGGTCTGCTGTCCGCCTTGGTGTCCGCTTTGGGATGGCCTTAGCGCGTGCGCCCGCCGCGCTCCACCTTCCGCCGTAGGCTTTCGAATTCCATCGTCGTGAGGAGCACTGCGCCGGGCGTTTCAACGGGCATCGCTTCATACTTCAACCGCAGCATCCGCTCGATCAATGCACGGTTCTCGCGCACAATTCGAACCCGACCTTTGTCGTCAGCGGCTTCGGGCTTGAAGTTGTCGTCGATCGCTTCGCGGCTTATGGAGCAGCGGACAACCGCGCCCGCTGCCTCGCCAACAATCCTGACCGATAGCGTATCGAAATGGAACCGCTCCTCAGCGGCAGGAAACGTTAACCGAAGCCCCGGTACGACGGAACGTGTCGCACCCACGACCGCGAGCGTTTGGTCGCGAACGTCCGCGTCGATCATACCGAGACCTTCGCCCAGAAATTGACGCCAACGTTTGCCCCGTGCCCAGCAATCGTCCCATGCCAGCTTCAACTCGGCCGCCGATTGCTCGACAAGAACGGTAAGCAGCGCCGCCGCTTGCGCGAGGTCCTTGTCGCGTTTGCCGCTCGACGCTTGGCGCGGACGTGCCACGATGAGCTTGTGCAAGGCGTAGCGCTCAGGGGCGGGAACCAAGACCGGAACACCGGTCTCGTGCAGCAAGACGGCGGGAACGGGATCATCGATTAGGAAGCCCAAAAAGCGGAGCGGTTGCGCATCCGTCCGAAGCGCCGGCAGCGACTGCGGATCGTCCGTATCCGCACCTTCATTGGGCGTCAAGAAGTCGACGCGCAATCCGCCGGCGGCGGCATAGGCGACGACCTTGTTCGCTTTGAGATGGGGCACGGCGCGAAACGACGGATCCACCGCACGCAACACGTCGATCATCGGCGGCGTTTGATCGCTGACCGCAATGGAGAGATGGCGCGCCTGCGCAATGTCGACATCACCGGTTTGAATGAGAGCACTCGGCAAACGCATACCAAGCATCGCGGGATAGCACTGATAGGCGACGGTGCCGACCAACACAGCGTTGAGGCGAAAAGTACCCGAGGCCGCGAGTGCGGCAACGACACGGCCAATCCCCCGCTCCGGCCGCGGCAACGAAGTGGACCTGAGGAGGCCGGACACGGTACGCGCGCGGTCTTTCTCGTCGATGCGGCCCTGTTTGTGGGTACCAATGCGCGCGAGCAATTCTGGCGTCTCGGCACCGACATACTTCTGTTGGAACGTATCGTCGACCTTGGTTTCGAAATACCAGTAGCGGCGCCCCTTCACCTCTTTGCTGACGAAATTCCCATCTGCAAAATCACGATCGAACGCTGCCGCTTGCGCGCGATCGAGCAGATCGGCGTATGCCGTCCGAACAGCTAGGGGAAGCTTCGTGACCATGAGTTATACGAATCT
>JANNEL010000745.1:0-7046 GCA_031378595.1 Alphaproteobacteria bacterium | reverse complement strand
GCACGCGGGTCTGATCGTGTCTTCGCGCGTGATGCAAGGCGATCCCCGCATGCTGATCCCGGAGGTCGCCCACCAGGAGAATTGGCCGGGTTCAAGCGGCATCCAGATGATTGCGGAGGCAGTCATGACATGACGCGTGTTTTGATTCCGATCTGGACCACTACTGACCGAATAACCCTTTCAACGGATCGAAGGGGTCTTTTTTCTTTTTCGGGTCGGGTTTCGGTGTTTGTTCGCTAGGCGCCTGCTTTTTCTTAGCCCCAAACAAATCACCGAGCCCGCTGTTCTCCTTCAGGCTTTCCAGAGGATCGCCGCCTTTCAGGATCGAATCGACCGTCGAATTCAACACGCCGCTGAGATCAGGCGCATACGAGAGATGGCTCCATGGCCCTTTGATGCGGAACGGAATGCCGATCCCGCCAAGATCGCCCTGACCGCCTTGCCCCTCTGCCGAACGAACCGCCTTAGGCTCCACCCGATAGTCGAGCGTCTGGTTGCCGATATCGACGAGCCCCGTGCCGCTCAACCGTACGAACGGATTGAGCAGCTTCAAATCCTTGTTCGCCGCCACGCCATCTTTGATCACGAACGAGCCGGAAAGCTCCGCGAAATCCGTCTTCGCACCAGCGCCGACGGCCGTGCCCGTTAGCGCCGACTGAATCGTGCGCGCGATCTCGGCCAAGTTCACGCCTTTGATCGCCCCATCTTCGAACTTGATCTGCATCGTCCCGGCGAGCGCCTTCATAAGCGCGCGCTGCGATCCACCCGCCGCCGCCACCTTCAGCGCGATGTTCCCGGTGCCGCTCAACCGCGTGAACCCGGCCGCGTCCGTCAAGAACGGCTCGCCCTGAACACCGGCGAACTTGAGGTCTAAACCCACCTGCGGCGCGCCGCTCTCGCCATTCAGCAAAATCACGCCGGTCCCGTTGCCGCCATAGAGCGCCATTTGCTTCAGGTTTGCGCGCAGCTTCCCGCCGCTTAGCGCAATGTCGAGCGCGCTCCGCCCGATCTGCATGCCGCCCACGACGAGCGCATTCGCCGCAAAGTCGAGATCGGCATCGATCGAACGCAGCCCTGCGAAATCGATTGGCGCATCGCTCCAAGCGGCGCCGCTGCCCGCTGTGCTGCCCTTCGCCTCGGCCCCGCTGCCCAAATACGGATTCAAATCCAACCGGTCGAGTTCGAAGTCGCCCTTCGCATGCGGCCGCTCGCCCGACGTTTCGAGCACGAGGTTGCCCGACCCGTTCATCCCGTCGAGCGAGAGCTTGGCCTGTTTGAACGCGAGTTCCCCTGGCGTCGAACGCAACTTCCCGCTCCACGTCATCGGTCCGAACCCGCGCACCTTCGGCAACTCGACGCCCGCCCAAGCCGCGAGCCGGCGCGCCGACTCCGTTCGGAAAACGATCTCTCCCGCGACCTCACTATTTCCCGCATCGACGGCGCCGATGAACACAGCGTTCAGAACCTCGCCGTTGACGATTGCTTTAAGATCGCTTTTGCCGCCGGTCGAAAGCGCGCGCGGATTTGCGACAGCGGTATCGACCGTGATTGCCTCCTTGTTCCAGGTCAGGGCCCCTTGAACCGTCATCGGTTCATCGAGGCTCGGCAGCTTCACCATAACGTCGATCCCATCGATGCGTTGCGCGGTGTCGCTTCGTGCATCGGCATAGGTCAGCGTGCCGCCCTTGATCTGGACGTAGCGAAAACTGAAGTTGCCGCCGCTCGAAGGTTTTGCTTGGTCCTGGGTCGGCACTACGCCTTGAGCGGTCTCGAACAACCAGTTGCCGCGTCCCCGCTTATCGATCTCTAGATTGATCGTCGGGTTCACGAACCGGACCCGCGTGACGTTGAGCGTGCCGGAAAGCAGCGGCATCAACTCCGCCCCGACGACCATTTCGTCCATCGTCACCATCTGCGGCGCGCTGCCACCGGCCGCGTTCGCGAAGCTGACCCTACCGACTTCGACCCCAAACGCCGGCCAGAACGAAAGCTTCAAATCGCCGTCGATCTTCAGATCGCGCCCCGTGGCGAGACGCGTCTGCGCGATGATCTGGTCCTTATAGACGCTCGTCGGAACCAAGAACGGCAGCGCGACCAGCGCGCCGACGAGCAGGACGAGCAGCAAGAGCACCCAACGAAGAACGCGCCACATAGCGAGAGACTCCTTCCACCGCCGATTTCTGTTAACTTATGCCGCGATCCAGGCGGAATCACGGCCCCCGCTCCGCTTCAAACAGCCGCGTTAAGGTCTGAACAGCATCCTGTTCGGTGCTTGTACCAGCACCCTGTGCACATGGCGGTTGTGCGGCGAGGTGCTATAAGCCCGCGCGGCACGCATCCGGACCCTTCATGTCATCGCAATCCAAGACCAACGCGCTCGAAGCCGTCTGGCTTCCCTTCACCGCCAACCGCCAATTCAAATCCGAGCCGCGTCTCATCGCGCGCGGGGCAGGGATGAACTACTACGATCCGCAAGGGCGCGAGCTTCTCGACGGTCTTGCAGGTCTCTGGTGCTCGCTCGCTGGTCACGGCCGCACGGAAATCACCGAAGCCGTCACCGCGCAGATGCAAGAACTCGACTTCGCGCCGACGTTCCAATTCGCCCATCCAAAAGTGATCGAACTCGCAGGCCGCCTGACTGCGTTGGCGCCTACGGGCCTCGATCGCGTTTTCTTCTGCAACTCGGGCTCCGAAGCCGCCGACACTGCACTCAAGATCGCGCTCGCATACTGGCGCGCAAAGGGTCAGGCGCAGCGCACGCGTCTCGTCGGCCGCATCCGCGGCTATCACGGCACGAACTTCGGCGGGATGTCGGTGGGCGGCATCGCGAACAACCGCAAGGCGTTCGGCACGATGCTGTCGGCCGTCGATCACCTGCCCACGACATATGACCGCGCAAGCCAAGCGTTCTCGAAAGGCGACCCCGACCACGGCGCGCATTTCGCCGACGCACTCGAAGAATTGGTGATGCTGCACGGCGACACGATCGCGGCGGTGATCGTCGAACCGATGGCCGGTTCCGCCGGGGTGCTACCGCCCCCAAAGGGCTACCTCCAGCGTCTTCGTCAGATCTGCGACAAACACGGTCTGCTGCTGATCTTCGACGAAGTGATCACGATGTTCGGCCGCATGGGCACACCCACCGCGGCGGAGCGTTACGGCGTCGCCCCCGACATGATCACGTTCGCCAAGGGCGTGACGAACGGCGTTATCCCGATGGGCGGCGTCATCGCCTCGAAGGCGATCTACGACGCCTTCGAACAGAAGGACGACTGGCAAGTCGAATTCTTCCACGGCTACACCTATTCCGGACATCCCGTTGCGGCAGCGGCCGCGCTCGCGACACTAAACATCTACCGCGACGAAAACCTGTTCGAACGCGGCAAGTTGATCGAGCAGTGGCTTCAGGATGCAGTGCACAAATTGAAGGGCGCCCCGTTCGTCGCCGATATCCGCAATTCCGGCGCAGCGGCTGCGATCGACATCGAACCTGCGCCAGGTGCGCCAGGCAAACGCGGGCACGAGGCGATCCGCCGCGCGTTCTTCGACGAAAATATTGTGCTGCGCGTGGGCGGCGACACGATTGCCTTAGGCCCCGCTCTCATAGCAGAACAGGGCCACATCGAACGGCTGGTCGCGGGCGTTGAACGCGTTTTGCGCCGCCTCACATAAGAACGGAAGGAAAGCTTCAATGCTCGTCGGCGTTCCGAAGGAAGTGAAAGTCCACGAATACCGCGTCGGCCTCACGCCCTCGAGCGTGCGCGAATTGATCACGCACGGTCACAAGGTGATCGTACAATCGAACGCAGGCACCGCGATCGGCTTGACCGATGAGATGTACAAGGCCGCCGGCGCGGAAATCGTTGCCACAGCCGCTGACGTCTTCGCGCGCGCCGATATGGTCGTGAAGGTGAAGGAGCCGCAACCGCCGGAGATCAAGATGCTCCGCTCGGGCCAAGTACTCTTCACCTACCTCCACCTCGCGCCCGATCCTGAGCAAACCGAAGGCTTGCTGAAATCCGATTGCGTCGGCATCGCTTACGAAACCGTGACGGACGCGCGCGGCGGCCTGCCGTTGCTCGCACCGATGTCGGAAGTCGCCGGCCGCATGTCGATCCAAGCCGGCGCGCACTGCCTGGAGATGGAGCAGGGCGGTCGCGGCATGTTGCTCGGCGGCGTCCCCGGCGTTCCTGCGGCGAAAGTCGTCATCATCGGCGGCGGCGTTGTCGGTGCGAACGCGGCGCGCATGGCGATGGGCCTTGAGGCGCACGTCACCGTCATCGACAGAAGCTTGCCCCGCCTTGCCGAACTCGACCAGCAATTCGGCTCGATGCTGAACACGATTTATTCGACGGTCGACTCGATCGAAGAATCCGTGCTGGCCGCCGACCTCGTGGTGGGTGCAGTCCTGCTGCCCGGTGCCGCAGCGCCGAAGCTCATCAGCAAGGCGCTGGTTGAAAAGATGAAAAAGGGCTCCGTCCTCGTCGACGTCGCGATCGACCAAGGCGGCTGCGCCGAAACCTCGAAAGCAACAACCCACGCCCAACCCACTTATCGCGTCCATGACGTGGTGCACTACTGCGTCGCCAACATGCCGGGCGCGGTCGCCAGAACGTCGACTTTCGCGCTCAACAACGCGACGCTCCCCTTCACGCTCGCCCTTGCCGACAAAGGCTACGTGAAGGCGTGCAAGGACAACCCGCATTTGCTCGCGGGTCTCAACATCCACCGCGGCGCGCTCACCTATCAAGCGGTCGCCGACTTCCAAAAGCGCGAATACACCCCGCCGGAGCGCGCGCTCACGCGCTAATCGCCGATCACGTATTCGTGCCCTGCGTCAAAGCGGCAGTGCGCGTTCGCGCGCGCTGACGTGCAATGGCGCAAACGCCTCGCGCGCCGTACATCCGCCTGGTCGCCGCCGCAATCTCGCCCGCACTCTGAATCGCAGGTGAAGCGCGTTCAAACGCCACTCAGCGATGTCCCCGTAATCCTGTGTGCGTTCCGGCGCGAAGGGTTCGCGTAAGAACCAGAGCAACGCATTACACAGCAGTCACTCACATGAAACGCATTCTCTACGCGACCGTCGCCCTCGCCATGTTCACGGGCGCCAACATTTCGGCGGCAAACGCCGGCAACAAAGTCGTCATCGATCAATGGGGCACCGGCAACGGCGCCGCCGCAGTTCAGCAGGGTTACCACAACAAAATCGTCGTGAAGCAAACGGGCCGCGACCACTTCGCCCGCGGCTGGCAGACCGGCTACCGCAACAAGGTCCTCGTCGAGCAGAACGGCGCGCGCAACAGTGCGATGACCGAACAGCGCGGTGACGACAACCTGGCCGTCACGGGTCAGGAAGGCCGGAACCTGACGGCAAACACGTACCAGTCGGGCTACGGCAACATCGCAGGCACGGCGCAGATCGGCAACGGCTCGATCGCGACCACCGATCAAGCCGGCGTGAACAACACGTCGGGCATCATTCAGGTCGGCAACGGTCAAGACGCCCACGTCGTGCAGAGCGGCAATGGCAACATCTCCGTCGTCATCCAGGGCGGGTTCTAACGGCTGCGCGAACGGCGGGAGCGGCAGCACCGCTCCCGCCTAAGCGCCCAAGGAGACTCACATGTTGAAAGTCATCGGCACAGTCGCGGGCGCGACCATCCTCATCGGCTGCGCCACCGCATCCTTCGCGGACGGCACTGCAACGGCTCCAACCGTCACCCACACGAACGCAAAAGCGCAAAGCCCGCTCGCTTGCACGATCCAAGCGACCAAAGTTCGCGGCGGCGTCCGCCTCGCAGCGCTGGTCGCAACCCAGCACAAGGCCGTGGGCACCTACCAACTGACGCTGACAAAGGCTGGCCCCGCGGGATCGTCGGACGTTTCGCAAGGCGGCGACTTCGCCGCGATGCCGGGCACGACCTCGGTCTTGAGCGGCACCGAAATCAGCCTGGAGCGCGGCGCGAAGCTGTTGGCCAAGCTCACGCTCGCGACGAACGACGGCGACGTCGCCTGCGAAGCCGAATTCGAAGCCTAAACGCGCGCCGCGCGGGGCCTCATTGCCCCGCGCGCAGCGCTCCTGCGGGAAAACGCGCAAGCTAGGGCATTCCGTCACTGGTTCTGCGGCGCCGGATGGATAAGGTGCGCCCGGAAACGGGAACGCCCGACGTGCATCTCTCCAGGCGGACACTGCTGATCGGCGCGAGCCTCGCGCTCACGCCGCTTGCGCGTGCCGCCGATCCTTTGGGCGCCATCGCGCAAGATGTCGCAAACCTCGGCGCCCCCGACGCGGCGCTTGAAGCAAAGATCGCAGCGCTCGCCGCCGAGGCGGGCCTCGCGAAAGTGGGCTTCGCCGCCGTCGACATGAGCCAAGGCCGCACCGCGTTCGTGCGCGGCGGCGAACTCTTCGCCATGGAAGGCCTGAACAAGCTCCTGATCGCTACGGCGTACCTAAAGCTCGTGCAAGACGGCGCCGCCCGCCTCGACGCGCGGATTTATTTGAAAGCCGCCGACATCGTCCCCGGTCGCTCCCCGATCGCCGAACGTTTGCGCAAACGCCGCACGTTGTTCACCGCGCGCCAGCTGATCGAGCACATGCTCTTGAACGGCGACACCACGGCGACCGATGCATTGATCAAGCGCGCGGGCGGCATCCCCGGCATTCAAGCCGTGCTCAAACACATGAACGTGGATTCAGTGCGCATCGATCGCACCGAGCGCCAGCTCGCGGCCGATGCCGCCAAGCTCACGCTCGACCGCTACCTTGCCGACGCGCGCGACACCGCAAGCCCCCGCGCGACCGCAAGCCTGATCGTCCGCCTCGCCGCAGACCGTCTGGTGCAGCCGCGTCTGTCGAATATCGTGCTCGATCTGATGCGCCGCACGAAGTCCGGCGACGATCGCTTGAAGGGCGGCATGCTGCCCGGCTGGACGTTCGCGCACCGCGCCGGCGTCGCGCGCACCGTCGAAGGTGCAACGCCTGGCTTCCATGACGCCGGCCTTGCGACCTCCACATCGGGCGGCAAGATCGCGCTCGCGCTCTGCAT
>JANNEL010000110.1:0-2702 GCA_031378595.1 Alphaproteobacteria bacterium | reverse complement strand
CCCGCGTTCACGGCGACGTCGCCGTCGACGCCCTTGGTGCCGGTGCCGTCGATGATCGTGCCGCCACGAATGACGAGGTCGTGCTGGTGGGACATGAGGCAATTCCTTCAATCGCGAGCTTCAAGAGGTTAACACGGGTCTCCGTGTCACCCAAACGCCTTGACACTGTGGCTGGCGCCCGCAATTTCGGCGCATGCAGAAGATGTTTGTACGCAGCCTATTGAGCTTGCCGGGAAGTTGGCTCGTCGCGGCGTCCGGGGGCAAGCTGATTACGATCGCGGGGCGCACGCTCGATCCGCGGCTGCAGTTCTTGGCGGCGATGGCGAAGCGCCAGCCGGGGCTTGAGACGTTGGCGCCTGCCGATGCGCGCAAGGCCGCGGCGTCGGGCTTGGCGATGCTCGATGGCGAGCCTGCGCACGACATCGATATCGCCGAGATCGACATTCCGGCGAACGGACACGCCATCCGTGCGCGGACGTACAAGCCGCGCCTGCCGAACCGGCTGGTTCCGACACTCGTCTATTTCCACATGGGCGGGTGCGTGATCGGCGACCTCGAGACCTGCCACGTGTTCTGCTCCGAGATTGCGTATCGCGCGGGGTGCATGGTCGTGTCGGTGGACTATCGCCTGGCGCCCGAGTATCGCTTTCCTGCCGCGGTCGACGATGCACTGGCTGCGTTTCGCTGGGTTCGCGACAACGCGAAGGTGTTGGGGGGAAATCCGAACCGGGTTGCGGTCGGCGGCGATTCGGCGGGCGGGTACCTCTCGGCCGTCGTGTCGCAAGAGATGAAGCGCGCGAACGAAAAGCCGCCGGTGCTGCAATTGTTGATTTATCCCGCCGTCGATTGGCAGTCAGATACGGCTTCGATGGTTTCGTTTGGTCAGGCGTATCCGTTGACGACGCCGATCATGGATTATTTCCGTAAGCTCTATTTCGCCCGTCCGGAGACAGAGATTCCGGATTTGAAGGCGTCGCCGGGACGCTGTCAGGACTTGAGCGGATTGCCGCCGGCGTTCGTCTATACGGCGGGACACGATCCGTTGGTCGACCAAGGGCGGGACTACGCAGAGGCGTTGAAGATCGCGGGCGTGCCTGTCATCTATCGCTGCTATGATCACCTGGCGCATGGGTTCACGGCGATGAGCGGAGCGATCCCCGGAGCAAAGACCGCGTTGTTCGAGATCATCGAAGATCTGCGGCGGACGATCGGATGAGCCGGGCGCTTGTTTGTCCCGCGCTCGCCGACGATTTTTCGACACTGACGATTGAACAGCGCACGCTGCCGATGCCGGCGCACGGCGAGGTACGCGTGAAGATGCGCGCGGCGTCGCTCAATTTTCCCGACGTTTTGATGACCCAGGGCAAGTATCAGCTGAAGCCGCCGCTGCCGTTCGTGCCCGGCATGGAGGGCGCGGGCGAGGTGGTCGCGCTGGGTGAGGGCGTCGGCGGTGCAAAGGTGGGCGATGCCGTCGTCGTGGCCTCGCGCTTCGGGATGATCGCGGAGGAAGTGAACGTACCCGCGGTGACGTTGCGGCCCAAGGCGGCCACGATGTCGTGGGCGGAGGCTGCGAGTTATCCGGCGGCGTGGCTGACAGCTTATGTCTCGCTCGTGCGCCGCGGATCGTTGAAGCGGGGCGAGACGCTACTCGTGCACGGTGCGGCGGGCGGCGTCGGAATGGCCGCGGTCGATTTAGGGCTTTTGCTTGGCGCGACGGTGATCGCGACAGCCGGTTCGCAAGAAAAGCTCGACGTGCTGAAGGCGCGCGGCGCGCATCACGTTATCGACTACACGAAGGGCTTTCGCGACGAGGTGAAGCGCCTGACGAACGACCGCGGGGCCGACGTGATCTACGACCCGGTCGGCGGCGATGTGTTCGACGAGAGCGTGCGTTGCATCGCGTTCGACGGACGGTTGCTGGTCATCGGCTTTACGAGTGGGCGCATTCCAACCGTTAGCGTGAATATGCCGTTGATCAAGGGCTTCTCAGTCGTCGGCGTTCGGGCGGGCGAATACGGACGTCAGTTTCCGGAGCGTGGGCGCGAGAATATCGCGGCGATCGAAAAGCTGGCGCACGAGGGCAAGGTGCGTCCGCATATTGGCCTCAGCGTCACGCTCGACAATGCCGTTGAGGCATTTCGCGCGCTCAGCACGCGGCGTGTTGTCGGCAAAGCTGTCGTGACGTTTTAGTTTGCTTTCACGAGGTCGGGGCGTTCGCGGAGCAGCTTTGCAATCGCTTGAACGCGTGTGGGGACGCTTAGCTTTACTTTCGCGTTGTCGATATGAAAGCGGACGGTGCGCGGTGCCACGCCCACGATGCGGCCGATGTCTTGGTCGGTTTTGCCGCGCGACACCCAAGCCAGGCATTCAAGTTCGCGCCGCGTCAGGTTCGTCGTGCCCGCGGTCGATGTTCCTGCGTTCAGCTCTTGGCCACGGTGCCAGCCGGCATGGACTGCAAGTTTCAGCTTGTCATGGCAGAGCGAGGTGAGCGCCGGCTTCGCACCCACCAACGTTGCCATTGCCACGGTGGTGCCGGCGTCGCGCAGTGGAACGACGAGGCCGTGCGACACGAATTGCGTCTCCGGCCGGTGGGTTTTTTTGCCAAAGAGGCCGAGCGTCGCTGGAAGCGAAAATTCAAACGGGACTTGCGTTTCGCGCGCGCGTTCGATCAGAGGATGCGTCGCGAGGTCCACAACGCGATC
>JANNEL010000708.1:0-3359 GCA_031378595.1 Alphaproteobacteria bacterium | reverse complement strand
CCGCCCCGGCGCACCCCCCACCACTAGCGCCGGTCACCAACCACGTCGGGGGTGGTCCGCCTGCGCGGACCATGACAATTGAGAGAGCGTCGAGGTGACACCATGACCGTCCACGCCAACGCGTTCGACCTACCGCGCCCGAACGACATCGGCTCCGAGCAGCAGTTGCTGGGCGAGCTGTTGCTCAACAACGCGGCCGCCGAGCGGCTCGCGGCCTCGCTCCAGCCGCAGCACTTCGCCGAGCCGCTGCACCAGCGCATCTATGACGCGATCGCGCGCGCCGTGAAGGCGGGGCTCGCGGCCACCCCGCACACGCTGCGCCCCGAGTTCGAACACGACGACGCACTGCGCTCAGTCGGCGGCGTCGCTTACCTCGCGGAGCTCGCAGCGCACGCCGGCGCATGCGTGGACCCAAACGCCTGGGCCGAGAGCTTGAAGAACCTGGCCTTCCGCCGCGCGTTGATCGCCGCCGCGCGCGACATGCAGGACCAAGCCTTCCGCGCCGGCATCGAAATCGCACCCGCAGCCATCGCCGAACAGGCGGAAGCGCTTCTCGCCCACGCGCTCGCCGACGCGCAAACCCCGGCCGACCGCTTCCAACCCATCGGCGAGCTGGCCGCCGCCGTCATGAACGCCACCGACGACGCGCCGACGCTGAAATTCGGATTGCGCGCGCTCGACGACATCACCGGCGGCATGCGCGCGAAGGAGCTCGTCATCGTGGGCGCGCGCCCCGGCATGGGCAAGACCGCGTTCGCAGGCCACGTGGCGCTCGCCGCCGCGAAGCAGGGCAGGGCGGTCGCGTTCTTCTCCATGGAAATGGCGGCCGCCGCGATCACGCTGCGCCTCATCACGGCGGAAGCGTTCGTGGCAGGCGCATCGATCGCCTACAGCGAACTGCGCCGCGGCCGTATGCCGGCCGGCGACACGGACGCCCTCATCGAAGCCGAAGCGCGCTTGGCACACCTGCCGCTCTACATCCACGAAGGCCGCCAGCTCACGCCCTCAGGGCTGCTGCTCGCCGCCAAACGCGCGCAGAAGAAATTGAGGGACACGAAGACGCCGCTCGGCCTCGTCATCGTCGACCACATCCAAAAGATCCGCCCGGACCGCGATTGCAAAGGCAACAAAGTGGCCGAGATGACGGAGATCTCCGACGCGCTGCAAAAGTTGGCGGGCACGCTCGACGTGCCGGTCGTGGCGCTCAGCCAACTGAACCGCGCGGTGGAAAGTAGAGCCGACCGCAAACCCGAACTCGCCGACCTGCGCGAGAGCGGCGCCATCGAACAAGACGCGGACCTGGTCCTCCTCCTCTACCGCGAAGCCTACTACGTGCAAAAACGCGAACCCCACCGCGCACATCCCGATTGGCCCGCCTGGTTCTCCGACATGACCGCCTGCAAGCACGTGCTCGACATCGCCATCGCCAAACACCGCAACGGCCGCGAAGGCCAAGCCCGCGCGTATTTCGACGCGCCAAGCTCGGGGGTGCGGTGATGCAGCTGAGCTTTCCCTCATATCACGCGCAGAGCCTTCCCTCATCCGTCTCGCCGCCTACGGCGTCGATCCACCTTCTCCGGTCCTTCGACGGGAGAAGGGCAACAAGGTTTTGGAGTTTTAAAACTTGATTGCCCATCACCCGTCGAAGGGCGGGAGAAGGTGGCGCACCGCGCAGCGGCGTGACGGATGAGGGAAGCCACCAGCATCGAAGAGGAGGGAACCCGCAAGCACCTGAAGCAAACCAAAGGAGCAAACCCATGACCACCATCTTCTACTCGAAGTTCATCTGGGCCGACTGGCTGCTCGATCAGGCGCTGCGCCGCTGCTCGCCCGCGGCGCGCGCTTTGTGGATCGACATGCTGGCGCTCTCCGTGCGAGCCGAGCCTGTGGGCGTGCTGGCCGACGGCAACGCGGAGCTCACCGCCGCCGACGTCGCACGCGCCGCCGGCATGAACAAGAAGAGCGCGGCACGCCTCATCGGCGAACTCGAACGCAACGGCGTGTTCTCGCGCGACGAACGCGGACGCATCTACTCGCGCCGCCTCGTGCGCGAGCACCGCGCGCGTCAGTGCAACAAGGCGAACGGCTCGCGCGGCGGAAATCCGCAGCTCGCCGCCAAAAACGCTGCCGCGCCGGTTAACCCCCTTAAGTTAGAAGTTAAGAGTCAAGAGTCAGAAGCAACGAGTCAGCAGTTAGAGCCGCGCCGCGCCGCGCCTGCCGCTTCGCAAGTCGCCCCGATCGTGCGTGCGGCTGAGGCGATGGGCACGTCGCTGGATGCGTTCCACAAAAAACCCGCCTGGCTGGCGTTCGGCTACACGTTCGCGACTTGGGTTCAGGACGGCTGCGACGCGGAGCGCGATGTGTGGCCGGTGCTGGGCGCGCTCAGCGCAAAGCTTGGCGCGATACCCCAGTCGCCTGCCTATTTCGGGGACGCCGTGCGCGAAGCCCGCGACCGCAGGCTGGGCGTCGCCGCAAAGCCGGCACCCGCGCCCAGTCAAGGCGCGCCCGTAGCGGCCGCCTGGGTCAGCCCCGAACGCCGCGCCGACCGCCTCGCCGCCTACGGCGAAACCGGCCACTGGCCGGCACACTGGGGGGAGAAACCGAAGCCGGAAAACGGAACACCGGGATCGGAAGGCGCAAGCCCATGACCGTGCGGTCCGATCCCTGTCGTCCGTTTTCCGTATTCCAACCCGGAGGTCCGCTTGAACCCACCCACCCGCGATTTCATCGCCGCCCGCCTGCGCGAAGCCTGGGACACGCTGCGCCGCCTGCCGTCGCAAGATGTCCCCACATTACGATCCACGTGGCCGCAAGCCGTGCAAGACGTAGCCGACGCCTACGGCTACACGCCGCCAACGGCAAGGCTCAGCCCAGCCAGCCCCCGCGCAATCGACCGCATGAACGAAACCTTCACCTGGTTCCAATTCTTAGACGGCCACCCCCATTTGACGAGAGCCGTCTGGCTCACCGCCGCAGCAGGCATGGGCCCACGTCGCGCCGCCAACGCGCTCGGAATCCACCGCGACACAGTACGAGCCAGACGCGACGAAGCCCTGGACCGGATGGCGGAGGGGGTGGGTGCGGGATGAGGGAACCCACGAACGCGCGAAAGCTACAAGCTGCACGGAACCAAACGCCGCCGCATGCGTTTTGAACTGATGGATCGCCGGCCGATGTCAATGGCGGGTTCACACCAAAGCTGCGTCGCCGATGCCGGCTTTTCTCCTGCCAAACAGAAGGCGGAATGCCGGAAATTATCGTCAAGAACGCGCAGCAAAAGGGCGCCGAAGCCGAGGTCGAAGGCTTCCAAAACAAACTAGGTCCGTTTGTCGTCGCCGCCGAAGTCACGCGTATGGCGA
>JANNEL010000666.1:0-12076 GCA_031378595.1 Alphaproteobacteria bacterium | reverse complement strand
GATCAGCGTTCAAACCGTGCTCAACCATCCCGGCCCGATGCTGCTTTGGGCCTGGCTCATCGCGGTTTTGACGGCGATCGGTATTGCGACGATGTTCGTGGGCCTGATTGTCGTTTTTCCCTTGATTGGGCACGCGACTTGGCACGCCTATCGAACGATCGTCGCCGGTGAACGCTAAAGCGGCCGGTCTTCCTCGTCTTCGATCAGAACGCGGTGCGCCGCGCCATCGAGATCGTCGTATTGCCCCGTTTTCAACGTCCAGAAGAACACCGCTACGCCAAGCGCGCCCAGCACGATCGCCGCGATTGTGAGTACCAGGAACGCATCCATCGTCAGCCTCGCGAGAGCCGAAGCGCGTTCAACATGACGATCAGCGAGGACGCCGACATGGCGACGGCCGCGATCAAAGGCGTGACCAATCCCGCCGCGGCCAACGGTACGGCGAGCGCATTATAGGCAGCCGCGAACGCGAAATTCTGGAATACGATTCGCCGTGCAGCGCGCGTGACATCGATGGCCTCCGCGATCGGCGCCAGCGCATCGCTCTGCAACACCATGTCCGCGACGGCCTGGCTCGCCTGGGTGGCTGTCGCGGGCGAGATCGACACATGTGCCAGCGCCAAGGACGCGGCGTCATTGAGCCCGTCGCCAACCATTAGCGCCTTGTGCCCGCTCGCGCGCAGCGCCTCAAGACGCTCCGTCTTTTGTTTCGGGTCGCTGAGGGCGCGCCACGTCACGATCCCCGTCTGCCGCGCGACCGTTTCGGCCGGCGCGTCGCGGTCGCCGGACAGCATCTCGATGCTAAGGCCGCGCGCGCGCAATGCTGCAACCGTCGATGCCGCATCCGCTTTCACCTGATCTTCGAACACGAAGCAGACCGGCGCGGCCATTCCCTTCTTGAACCAAAGGTGCGTCGCATCACCCGCGTCGTCCACGGCGACCCACGCCGCACGACCAAGGCGCAGCGGCACACCGTC
This sequence comes from Alphaproteobacteria bacterium, assembly GCA_031378595.1. Lineage (GTDB taxonomy): Bacteria > Pseudomonadota > Alphaproteobacteria > Micropepsales > Micropepsaceae > SZUA-430. The sequence continues at coordinate 11,099 of JANNEL010000666.1, read as the reverse complement.
TATGACAGCCTCAAGACCTTCACCCACCGACTCGGTCACACCTGCGGCCACAACGCCTGGACCTGCGGCCTCCGCCAGCGCGCGCGACAGCGGATGCTTGCTCGCGCGGGCCAACGACGCGGCAAGTTCGAGATCCCCACGCGCAACGGCCGCCGCATTCGCGAGCACAGGCCTGCTTACCGTCAAGGTTCCCGTCTTGTCGAACACGGCCGTGTCGGCATCCGCGAGCCGTTCAAGCGCATCGCCGGATTTAACCAGCAGCCCGGCACGGAACAGGCGACTCGTCGCGACGATTTGTGCCGCCGGAACGGCAAGCCCCAGCGCGCATGGGCACGTGATGATAAGAAGTGCAATCGCGTTCGTCAGGGCCGCATAGACACCGATACCGAGCGTCCATCCGCCTATGAACACCGCCAGCGCAAGGCCGTGCACCATTGGCACATAGAGTGCCGCCGCTTGATCGGCGAGTCGCACATAGCGTCCGCGCGCTTGCTGCCCGGCTTCGAGCAGGCGTGCCATCTCCGCGACCAGCGAATCCTGCACGCGCGCCGTTGCGCGCACCGTCATCGGCTGTCCAAGCAGTAACGATCCGGCGCGCAACGTCGCGCCTTCGGCCACGGGTACCGGCAGGCTTTCGCCGGTTACCAGCGACACGTCCACATCGCCGCGGCCGCTCTCGATCAGGGCATCGACCGGCGACCGATCGCCGGCGGCGAGCTGCAGCCGATCTCCTGGCGCTATGTCTGCGGCTGCGACGACTTCGCCGCGCCCGTCTGCCCCAAGTCGCGTCACGGTTACGGTCTGCATCGCGGCGAGATCAAACGCTGCCGACCGCGCCTTGCGCCGCAGCACGTGGTCGAGGTAGCGCCCGATCAGAAGCAGGAACGGCAAAGTCACCGCCGCATCGAAGTACGTGTACTTGCCGCCCTGTATGGCCTCCGCCACGCTTAGCGCCAATGCGAGCAGAATGCCGAGCGTGATCGGCACGTCCATGTTCGCACGCATTTGAGCCAAGCTTGCGAACGCCGAGCGAAAGAACGGCCGCCCCGCGTAAAGAGCGCCGGGAATGGCGATCAGGCCCGAGATCCAATGAAACAACGAGCGCGTACCTTCGCCCATTTCGCCGTCGAGGCCTGCCCAAACGCAGATCGAGAGGAACATCACGTTCGACGCCGCAAACCCCGAAACGGCAAGACAGCGCAGCAAGAAGCGGCCGTCCTCGTCGTCCTGCCGCAGCATGGCTGCCGGATCGTACGGAAACGCTTCGAACCCCAGTTCGCCCATTCGCGCGACGATCGCTTCGGCGGTCGTGCGCGCGCCGCGCCAGCGGACGCTTAGCTTTGCGGTTGAAAGGTTCACGCGCGCCTCTTCGACGCCGGGCATAGTCGAAACGCCGCGCTCGATTTTCGCGATGCAACCCGCGCACCGCATGCCCTTGACCGCAAGATCGAGTTTCGACGCCCCTTGCGCGTCGCGCCGCACGAACGGTGCGGGATCGATGCGAAGCCCTTGGCTGAAAGTTGTCGCCGTCATTTGAGCACGACCCGCCGTTCGGCCTCGAACGCGACGCCGCCGTCCTTCGCTTGCACGACGATGTCCCAAGCCCCAGGCGCGAGACCGCGCACGATGGCTTGGTAGTTTCCGCCGCCCGACGGCGTGAGGGTGATGGTACGATCGAGGTTCGCGTCCGTCGGCCGGCGCAGGACTGCTGCCACAGTCAAGACGCTCTTCGCTGCGCCGTCGCGGTCAATGATATGCACGGCGATCGCCGCTCCGCCGCTCTCGCGCGCGGCCTCGATCGTCGCGCTCCACCCGAGCGCTGCTTGCGCCGCCCGTGCGTCCAGCGTGCGATTGTACTCGAGCCCGCGCAGGTACGGCGTCGGCACGTCTTCGCCCGAGAACGTACCGATCGCGTAGACCGTCAACATGATATTGACCGCGATCGTGATCCCGAAGAATGCGAGCATCATGGCGAGCACGTGCCAGCCTTTGAGTTCGCCGCTCATTGCGCGCCTCCATCGGATAGAAACACCGTCGCGTTCGACCGCGTCTCGCCGCCGCCGCTCACCCTGAACGTCACCGATACGGACGAGGCGGCCAGATTGGCGCTCGACACGGTCAACAGGACCCGAAGCGTCCGCAAGCGGTCGGGATCCACCTTGATCTCGGCCGGCAGTTTTGCGTCGTCGAGCCCGATGATCTTGGTAGTGAATCCCGCGGGCGCTTCGATGCCGAGGTGGAATGTGCGCGCAGTCGGCGCACGGTTCATCACCTTCACGGTATAGGCGTTGCGCACCGCGCCGTCCGACAGCTTCACGTATGTTGGATTGCGATCGCGCAGCACGTTGAGATCGATCGTAGCCCGCGTCGAAAGGGCGAGTAACATGACTGCCGCAACCGCGGCCAACGCCGCCGCGTACAACACCACGCGCGGCCGCAGGAATGTGAAATGCGCCTTCCCGCCTTTGCTGCGCCGCTCGATGTTCTGCGGCGTGTCATATGCGATGAGACCCGCCGGCAAAGCCACCTTCTTCATCACCGCGTTGCAGGCATCGACGCAGAGCGCGCAGTTGATGCATTCGAGCTGCTCGCCGTCGCGGATGTCGATCCCCATCGGGCACGCCGCCACGCATTGATTGCAATCGATGCAGTGCCCCCTGCCCTCCCAGGGCTGCCCCTTCTTGTGAGGCCCGCGGGGCTCGCCGCGATCGCTACGGTAGGTCACCATCAGCGTTTCTCGGTCGATCAACGCCGCCTGAATGCGTGGCCACGGGCACATATAGGTGCAAACTTGCTCGCGCATGTGACCGGCGAGCCAATACGTTGTGAAGGTCAGGATGCCCAAGAACAAATACGCGGTCCCGTCGGCCGTACCCTTGAACAGGTTGGCCGCGAGCGCCGGCGCATCGTGGAAATAGAAGATCCACGCGCCGCCCGTCAGCGCCGCAATCACGAGCCAGGATACGTGCTTGGCGCTCTTCCTGCCGAACTTGTCGAGCGTCCATGGCGACTTGTCGAGGCGAATACGCTCGTTGCGATCGCCTTCTATCAGTCGCTCGACCATGATGTAGAGGTCGGTCCACACGGTTTGCGGACACGCGTAGCCGCACCACACCCGCCCGAACAGTGCTGTCACCAGGAATAGACCGAGTGACGCCATGATCAAAAGACCGGTGATGTAGTAAATCTCCTGCGGCCATATCTCGATCCAAAAGAAATAGAAACGCTGGCGAACGAGATCGACGAGCACGGCTTGGTCGGGCGCATTCGGCCCGCGATCCCACCGCAGCCACGGCAGGCCATAGTAGATGCCAAGCATGACCGCCATGCCCAACCACTTCAGCAGCCGGAACCGTCCGTGCACGAGCTTCGGATAGATCGGTACGCGTGCGACGTAGTCGCGCCGCGTGGTGGCGCTGTTCGTAGCACGCGCATCAACTTTATGAACGCCGTCGGCGGCGAGCGCATCGGTCTCAGCCGCCACGGCATTCACAGTCGCTGCGATCGGCGCAACCATTGCGCCTCCTTGTTACTCACCGCCACCCAGCGAGTGCACGTAAACTGCCAAGGCGTCGACAGTCATCGGATCGAGCCGCGAGCCCCACGTCGGCATCACGCCACCGCGTCCGTTCACGATCTGCGCCTTGATCTGCTCGCGCGTGCCGCCATAGAGCCACTCTTTGTCTGTCAGGTTGGGCGCACCAAATTGGCGCAAACCCTTGCCGTCCGGACCGTGGCACGCTGCGCACTGTTCGGCATACAGGGTCGTCACCCTCTGTACGGCTAGAGCGTCCGCTTTGCCGCCGGAAAGCCCGACGACATACTCGACCAAGTCGTTGACCTGCGCCGGCTCGAGCAGCTTGTCGCGACCGAATGCCGGCATTTGCGACAGACGTGTATCGGGATGCGCCGAGCGCACGCCGACCGTAATCGTCTGCTTGATGTCCTCAAGCTTGCCGCCCCAAAGCCACACGTCGTCATTCAGGTTGGGATAGCCCTTGAACCCTTGGGCACCGGAACCATGGCACGTTGCGCAATTGTCACCGAACGCGGACTTGCCCGCCTCACGCGCGAATTGGAAGAGATTCGGATCGGCTTCGATTTGCGCAAGTGTCGCGTTCGCAAGCAGCCGCCCCTGCTCTTCACGTTGCGACTTCATCGCCAAGACCGCGTTTGCAACGTCATCGCGCTGCGACTGGTTCAAAATCCCGTGTGTGTAACCGGTCAAAGTCGGCCAGGCCGGGTACAGAATCCAATACCCGATCGCCCAAATGATCGTCGCGTAGAAGACCCACAGCCACCAGCGCGGCAGCGGCGTGTTCAGTTCCTTGATCCCGTCCCACTCATGTCCCGTGGTTTCGGTCCCCGACGATGCATCTATCTCTTTCCGCGTTACCATCAGCCCTGATCCTCATCGAGCGGCATGCGCGCGGCCTTGTCGAACTTCGCTCGGTTGCGCGGCCAGAACGCGTAGGCGCACCCCGCAACGAACAGGACCATCAAATAGACGACGCCCCAGCTGCGGGCGAACTCGGCGAATGCTTGATAATCCATGGCCTACCGCCGGTTCTCAGGCGCGTCGGCCTGATAGGTTTTGAAATCGACAAGGGTGCCCAGCATCTGCATGTAGGCGATCAACGCATCCATCTCCGTGATCTTGGCGGGGTCGCCGTCGAAGTCGCGCGCCTCGGCTTTTTTGTAGCGACCTTGGAACGCGTCGATGCCGTCGGCATCCGGGGTCGCCTGCGCGATCAAGTCTGCCTTCGCGTTTTTGATCATGTCCGCGTTATAGGGAACGCCGACCATGCTGCTGGCTTTCAGCGTGTCTCCGATATCGTCGAAGCGCAGTTCGGTCTTTTCGAGGAAGACGTAAGGCGGCATGACGGATTCGGGAACGACGGAACGCGGATCGGCCAAGTGCGCGCGATGCCATTCGTCGGAGTACTTGGCGCCGACACGAGCCAAATCCGGGCCCGTGCGTTTCGATCCCCATTGGAACGGATGGTCGTACATGCTTTCCGCCGCCAGGCTGTAATGCCCGTAGCGTTCCACTTCATCGCGCAGAGGGCGGATCATTTGGCTGTGGCAGAGGTAGCAGCCTTCGCGGACGTAGATCTCGCGCCCCTTCAGTTCTAGCGGCGTGTACGGCCGCATGCCCTGAACCTTCTCGATCGTGCTTTCCAGGTAGAACAACGGCGCGATCTCGACGATGCCACCGATCGAAACGACGATCAGAATACCTACGATCAAAAGCAACGAGTGCCGTTCAAGCGTGCTGTGATCGAACATGGTCAGAACCTCCCTTAGGCCGTTGCCGGCAGCGGTTGCTGGGCCATGACTTCGCCCGCGCGAACGTCGCCCTTGACGGTGCGATAGAGGTTGTAGGCCATGATGAACGCGCCGCTCAGATAGAGCAGACCGCCGTAGGCGCGGATGATGTAGTAGGGATGCATCGCCTCGACAGTCTCGACGAACGAGTACTCGAGGAAACCGAAGTCGTTATAGGCGCGCCACATCAAGCCTTGCATGATGCCCGACACCCACATCGCCGTGATGTAGAAGACGATGCCGATCGTCGAAACCCAAAAGTGCCATTCGACGAGTGCGTGCGAATAAAGCTGCTTGCGCCGCCAGAGCCACGGCGTCAGGCAATAGAGCGCGCCGAACGACACGAAGCCGACCCACCCCAGCGCGCCCGAATGCACGTGACCGATCGTCCAATCGGTGTAGTGCGAGAGCGAGTTCACGGCCTTGATCGACATGACCGGTCCCTCGAACGTCGACATGCCGTAGAACGCGACTGATACGACCAGCATGCGCAACACAGGATCGGTGCGAAGCTTGTCCCAAGCGCCCGACAGCGTCATCAGGCCGTTGATCATGCCGCCCCACGACGGCATCCACAGCATGATCGAGAACGTCATGCCGAGCGTCTGCGCCCAGTTGGGCAACGCCGTGTAGTGCAGATGGTGCGGCCCGGCCCAGATGTAGAGGAAGATCAGCGACCAGAAATGGACGATCGACAGCCGGTAGGAATAGACCGGTCGCTGTGCCTGCTTCGGGATGAAGTAGTACATGATGGCAAGAAAGCCCGCAGTCAGGAAAAAGCCGACTGCGTTGTGCCCGTACCACCACTGCGTTAGCGCGTCCTGTACGCCGGCAAAAGCCGAATAACTTTTGGTACCTAGCCACGACACGGGCACGGCCAGATTGTTCACGATGTGCAGCAACGCAATCGTCACGATGAAGGCGAGGTAGAACCAGTTCGCGACGTAGATATGCGGTTCCTTGCGCTTCCAGATCGTGCCCAGGAACACCAGCAGATAGGCGACCCAAACGAACGTGAGCCAGAGATCGGCATACCATTCGGGCTCCGCGTACTCGCGGCTTTGCGTGACGCCGATGAGATAGCCGGTGCCAGCGACCAGAATGAAGATCTGGTAACCCCAAAAGACGAACCAGGGCCAAAGCCCACCCGCGAGCCGCGCGTGGCAGGTTCTCTGAACGACGTAAAACGAGGTGGCGATCAGCACGTTGCCGCCGAAAGCGAAGATCACGGCGGACGTGTGCAAGGGCCGCAGGCGTCCGAAATTCGTCCACGGCAGATCGGGGAAATAGAAGAGGTTAGGAAACGCAAGTTGCAGCGCGATGATCACGCCGACCAACATCCCCGCAATCCCCCAAAACATGGAGGCGACGACGCCGGCTTTCACGACGTCGTTTGCGTAGGCGCCTTTATCGTCAGCCGGAATTCCATCCGCATAGCGCCGCACAAGATGAATGAGCGCAATTCCGATGCCCGCCATGAAGGTCCAGGCCTGCATGCCCATCAGCGGATCGGTGGTTTGCGCTGCGACGTAGAATGCCAGCCCCAAGAAAGCGACAAGGATCGCAGGCACCGCGAGGAGATCGGTTTGCGGCAGGTTTTCCCCGGCATTTGGCTGCATCGGCCCCTCGGTTCGCTGAACGTCGGGCACAAAGTGCATGGCGCCACGAGTCGCCTCGTTGACCTAGATCAACACCCGATGCGGCATTTTGGGTTCGAGCGGCGCCCAGCGAACGACCCTTCGTCCTGTCGACGCTGAGGCGCGTGAGATTAATCGAACTGACGCGAACGCGGAACCGACGACCCGCTTGACCTGCATCAAGGCGCGATGCCTCGCGGCGCATACATTCATCCTGCAAGCGGAGTTACATCGGATGAACTTTCTGGTCGTCTACGGCACGACTGAAGGGCAAACCCGCAAGATCGCCGAGTTCGCCCGCGACCGGATCAGGTCGTCCGGACATTCGGTCACTGTTGTGGATGCGACGTCCGACAGCGCGCGCGACCTCAAACTACAAGAGTTCGATGGCGTCATTGTCGCGGCCTCTCTGCATACCGGATTGTATCAGGCTGCAGTCGAGGACTTTGTACGAGGGCGGCACGACACTCTGAACGGCATACAGACGGCATTTTATTCCGTGTCGCTTGGTGCAGCCAGCAGGGATCCGACGGATCTTTCGGGAGTTAAGAAATGCGTCGAGCGCTTCGTGACGGCGACGTCCTGGAGACCGGGGTCGATCCATCACATCGTCGGAGCATTCCGCTTTACGCAGTACGACTTTTTCAAGCGTTGGGCGATGAAGGCGATCGCATACGAAAAGGGCAAGTCCACAGATACCAGCCGTGATTTGGAAATGACGGACTGGGCTCAAGTTGCGAGCCTAACCGATAATTTTGTAGCCGCAGTAACGAAGCTGCGAGGCGCCACCGCTAACGCCAATGGCGGCGCAGGGCGCCCGGCGGAAGCGCAAGCACGCAAAGCAATCGAGCAAGGGAGAGTGTCATGACCCAATTTCGCCTTTGGACTCTCGCATGGCTCGCACTCTGTACGGCCCTCGCATTTCACATCTTCGAGGAAGCGCGGTACGTACGCGAGTTCGCCCCTACGATTTCGATCGTTCGAGATCTGTTTCCTTGGCTGCCGCCATTTAGCTACGAGTTCTGGCTCGTCAACAATGTCGGGACAGTCATCGTGCTATTCGCGCTTGCGTGGCAGGTGCACAAACGCAATCCCCTGATGCGACCAGCATCATATGCGTTCGCGCTCTTCACGATCGTTACGGCGATGTCGCGTTCCCTTTGGCTGCCGTCGACGGCGACCGCGCTCGCGCCATGGATGACGGCTGCGCCGATTCTGCTCGCGGCGTCGCTCTTACTTTTGCTGTCCATCCCCACGGGCAGTCTCCGACAACCGGACGACGCGAAGCACCCTCGCGGCTAATCAACCATCAAGGCTCGACTTTCGGACTTGCTTGAACATTCGAGGCGACATGTCGTACCGAACGATCCTTATGCCGATGCTCGGCAACGACACTGACGCCCACATGGTCCGCCCCGTATTGGACTTGGCGAAGGTGTTTGGCAGCCACGTCAACGCGCTGTACGTCAAACCCGATACCGTGGACGTCGTTGCCCAAATTGATCGGAAACTTCCGACGCGCGTTATCGACGACCTGATCGATGCCGCCCGGCATGCCGCCCGCATCGACCTGGCAAGCGTGCGCGCGGTTCTCGGCACGGCCGCGAAATCGGCGGGTCTGGCTTTCGAGGAAACGCCACTAACCGCCGGCGAAGTTTCTGTGCAGGTGCGGCAGGGCGCTCTCACGGACGTGGTCAGCGAAGAGGCGCTCTTGTGCGACCTCACGGTGTTCCAGCATCCAGCACAGTGCCTCAGCAAAGAAATGCGTTCGGCGCTTGAGTCAGTATTGCTGCTCAGTCGCCGGCCCTTGTTGCTGGTGCCGCATCACGTGCTTGCCATTGCCAGCACGAAGGCCGCCATCGGTTGGGATGGGAGCGTCGCCGCTTCGCATGCCATCTCGGCTGCGATCCCCTTGTTGAAGTGCGCCGCTTCGATCGAGATTTTGACGGTTACATCAGCCGGTCTCGACCATAATCTTATGAACCGGCTGCAAAAGTTCCTACGGTTGCATGGGTTGAACGCGAGCGAACACGCCATCAACCCGGGATCGGAACACACCGGGGCCGCCTTGCTGGAGGCCGCGCAGAAAGCCGGCGCCGGCGTGCTCGTCACCGGCGGATACGGACACAGCCGCCTTCGCGAATTCGCCTTCGGTGGCGTGACCCGCCACATATTCGCAAGCGCCAGTATTCCCGTTCTCATGGCCCATTAGGAAAAGACCGATGCCCCTTTACGCCGTACGCATAGAGCTCGCCCGCACCAAAGAGTTCCCGGACGGCCATGCGCGTCACGGGTACGAATTCGTGGCGCCGCTGGACGAGCAGGGAAACCTGCTCCCCGACGAGTGGCTCGCCAACAAAACCCGCTGTGTCGTGCGCCGGTTCGCGCCAGGGGTCGATGACGAGCAAGGACGTTTCGCCCATGTCGGGAGAGGCTGGCATTTCGACTATGACGCGCACAGAAGGGACGACGATGAGCCACTCTTCAAGCTCGATCGTCACCTGATGAAAGAGGGGTATTACCTTTCAGTGACAGAACACGACGGCGTGCGCCGCCCGTTTCGAATTGTCGCCGTGCGGCCTCTGGAGCGCTGAGCTGCCTTCTATGGGCCCCGAGATTTCGAGGAGAGCGTAGCGTGAGCATTCTGATCCTCTATGGAACGAGCGAGGGGCAAACACGCAAGATCGTCGAGTTCGTGTCCGATATCTTCAGTACGCGTGGCTACAATGTCTCGCTGGTCGATGCGGCTAACACAACGGCCGGCGACGTGAACCTCGGCGAACTCGACGCCGTGGTTGTCGCGGCGTCGCTGCATGTCGGGCGCTATCAGAGCGCCGTTGAGGATTTTGTTCGGGCGCGTTCGCAGACCCTGAACGGCATGCGTACGATGTTCTTGTCGGTTTCGCTCTCGGCCGCCAGCACCGACCCTGCAGACCTGAAAGGCATGCGCGATTGTGTGAGCAAGTTTCTTGCAGCGACCAAGTGGAAGCCCGGAGAGATCCATCACGTGGCGGGCGCGTTCAGATACACGCAGTACGATTTCTTCAAGCGTTGGGCCATGAGGTTCATCGCCTATCAAAAGGGCGTATCCACCGACACGAGCCGCGATCTGGAGCTCACCAATTGGAAGGCGTTGGCAGCACTCGCGGAAGCATTTGTGACCGAGATATCGCGGCGCAAAGCATCGCGCCATGCCGCCACGTCCGTGTGACGATCAGCCGTCGCCGGCTGCGATGTGTCGAAGCGCGTCTGGCCGGCTCAGCACCACTTCGTTTGCGGATTCGAGGGCGATAATGTTTTCTTTGCGCATCGCGGTGAGCGTACGGCTTACTGTTTCGATCGTCAGGCCCAGGTAGTCCGCGATCTCGGTACGCGCCATCGGCAGGTGAACGCGCGGCGGTGTGGCGGCGTTGTGACCGCACGGCGCCTTTTGGGCCATGGTCAGCAGAAAGCTCGCCACTCTTTCGCGTGCCGTCTTGCGGCCCAGAAGCAGCATATGATCGCGCGCGGCGGCGACTTCGTTCGTGGCGAGTTCGAACAACCGACGCTCCAACGTCGGATACTCGGTCAACAAACGATCGAACGAGCGGCGCGGAAAGGCGCACATCTCAACCGGGGTTACAGCCTCGGCGCTCACCGCATATGTCGAGGTGGCCGGCACACCCAAAAAGTCACCTTCATTCAAGAACCCGACGATCTGCACGCGCCCGTCCGGCAAGGCCCGAAATATCTTCACCGTTCCGGACGTGACATTCAAAAGTAACACCGCCTCGTCGCCTTCCTGGACGATCGTTTGCCCGGTCCCGAACGCGCGACCGGAAACGATCGCTGACAGCCGCGCAAACTCCTGCTCGTCGAGCACGTTGCAAAAGCTCAGCGTTCGCGCTGTGCAACCGTCGCATGGCGACGACGGGCGACCCGGAAGCCTCCGGGTTAGGAGTGGCGCCTCGGCGGAGCGAGGAGGGTCGGCTTTTGCCATAGTGGGAACGGCGTGCTCGGGTGCGGACCTCATAGGTATATGGCGCACCCCTGAAGCGGCACAAGCGGCACAGCGGCACACGTGTGCCGGTTGTGCCATATTCGCAGAACGCGGGCTCACGCGGACGGGACGGCCGTTCGCGCGCGCGGAGGCAG
>JANNEL010000626.1:0-2008 GCA_031378595.1 Alphaproteobacteria bacterium | reverse complement strand
GACGCTGGACGGCGCCGTTTCGCCCGGCGGCGCGACGGTAGACCTGTGCGCGCTCATCGCCCGCTGCGGCCCCTTCGGCTCAGGTAATCCGGAACCGCTGTTCGCGATCCCCGCCGTGAAGGTGAACTTCGCAGCCATCGTGGGCGAGCAACACGTACGCTGCGTGCTCACGTCGGGTGATGGCGCCCGTCTGAACGCGATCGCTTTCCGCGCGCTGCAATCCGAGCTTGGGCCCACGCTGTTGAACAGCAAAGGCCGCCCACTGCACGTCGCGGCGTCGTTGAAGGCGGAGGAGTGGAACGGAAACCTGCGCGTCCAGGCGATGATCCGCGACGCTGCGTTCGCGTAAGACTGAAAGGAAATCGCGCTGACAACTCCAGAAGCCGTTAGCGAGCTGGTTGCTTGGGCTCAGGCTGCGCTCGATGCGCGAAAGCCGTGGCGCGATGTGCTGGAGAAGCTCGCCCCGATTTCTGCGGAACAGCTTCCCGTGCAGGTCCGTGCGCGATTGCTTCTCGCCCGGGGTGTTGCCCAAAATCGCCGTGGCGACGCGAACGCTGCCCTACGCGACCTGCTCGATGCGCGCGCTGCATTCACGGCGCAGGACGATCGGAAAGGGCTCGCAGACGTTTCGCGCGAATTGGGTGTGGTTCACGCCTGGCGCGGCGCAGGACGCGAGGCCGGGTTTGCCTTTGTGCGTGCGCTGGCCGAGGCGTCGCTGGACCCATCGCATCGGCAGACCGCTCGCGCAATCGTCGAGGCGGCGCGCGCCAACATCGAAGTTGGCAGGCCCCAAGATGCGATCGCGTTGCTAAAACTCGTGCTCGATGCGCGCGACGACCTGGCGCCTGACGAGAGAGGCCGCGTGGAGATCATGCTGATCAAAGCGCTGAACGACGCGGGCGATCACGATGTCGCAAACGAACGTGTGCGGAATCTGCGCGTGGAAGCGTTGCGCCCTCGCGAGGTTCTGCTCGCCCAGATCGAAGGCATTCGATGCCTGCTATCCCGCGGATATTCGAACGAAGTCGAGCATGCTCTTGAAGTTCTCTCCCGCTCTCTGCCGCAAGACGAGAACGCATTCGAACACGCGGAGTATTTGTCCATCTATTGCCAAGCGCGGCTCGCGGCGGGCGATGGCACAAGTGCGCTGGCCGCGGTCGAGAAATTGATTCCGCGGGTCGAAAGTGACAACTTGGGTGCGCCCCTCGTTGCAGCCCTCGGCCAAAAGGCGCGTGCGCTTGATTTGCTGGGCCGGAAAAAAGAGGCAGCACGGGCAGCGGCCGACGCGCTGCAGCGGGCGGTCGAACGGCAGCTGCAGCGCGAAGCGGATGCGCTCCGCGAATCTCTAGTTTTGCGCGATGAAACCGCACGCGCCCTGTCGGGTCTCGCCAAGGGACGGGTCGATAGCCGTTTCGTACGCTCTGCTCTTGTCGGTGAGGGTGGCTTCGGCAGGGTTATTCGCGCCTTCGATCTCGAGACGGGCGACGAGGTCGCTCTGAAGCAGATAAGCCTGTCAAAGGTGATGGACGTTGCGCTGCGCCAGCGCATGTTCGAGAGTGCCGAACGCGAAGTGCAAGCGGCGAAGTCCATCGTTCACAATAGTATCGCACGCGTCATCGGTTTGTTCTTCGAAGTCGACGGTGACGTCTTTGTTGCGAGCGCGTTCGTACGAGGACGCACGCTAAGGCGCGCCCTAAGCGAAGGGGGACAGCGACCGCAATGGCGCTTCCTGATCGGGCAAATCGCGGACGCGTTGGCCGAAATTCACAAGTGCGGAATTGTGCATGGTGATGTGAAGCCGGAAAACGTGATCATCAACGATAGCGCCGAGGGACGGCCGGTTCTGGTCGACTTCGGCAGCGCGGGCGTCGAAAGGTCGGCGCACCGTCGGTTTGGTGTTGCCGCGTTCACACCCGCCTATGCCGCGCCGGAGCAAAAGCGGTCAATGTTTCGCAGTGTTGGCCCTCCGGCCGACGTTTTTGCGTTGGGGATGCTTGCTCTTGAGTTG
>JANNEL010000589.1:0-16457 GCA_031378595.1 Alphaproteobacteria bacterium | reverse complement strand
TCTCTCATTTGAACGCGCGGCAGGGGCGGCAAACGGCGGCCAAACAAGACCATATGAGAGAGTGCCGCGGTGCCGCTTAGGCTCAGCGGTTGATTTTGGCCGTATGGCGCTGCGCCTCTTCGGCGGCGCGGAAGAGGGCGGCGGACTTGTAAACGGTTTCCATAAACTCGGCCTCGGCGTCGCTATCGGCCACAACGCCGCCGCCCGCCTGAACGTACATCGTGCCGTCTTTGACGATCGCCGTGCGCAGCGCAATGCACGTGTCCATGGCGCCGTTCGCCGAGAAGTAACCGACCGCACCGCCGTAGATGCCGCGCTTTTCCTTCTCCAGTTCGTCGATAATTTCGAGTGCGCGGATTTTCGGCGCGCCGCTGGTCGTGCCGTTCGGAAACCCCGCAATCAGCGCATCGACCGCGTCCTTGTCCGCGCGCAAGCGTCCCTCGACCTGCGACACGATGTGCTGCACGTGGCTGTACTTCTCGATCACGAACTGCTCAGTCACGTTGACCGTACCGGTCACCGCCACCCGCCCGACATCGTTGCGGCCGAGGTCGAGCAGCATTAAATGCTCGGCGCGCTCCTTCGGATCGGCGAGCAACTTGTCCGCCAGCGCTTTGTCTTCGGCTGGCTCCGCGCCGCGCCTGATCGTGCCCGCGATCGGCCGGATCGTGACCCCGCCGTCGCGCACGCGCACGAGTATTTCTGGGCTCGATCCGACGACCGAAAAACCCGGATAGTTCAGGAAGAACAGATAGGGCGAAGGATTGAGCCGGCGCAGCGCCCGGTAAAGCTGCAACGGCGGCAGCGCGAACGGCCGCCGGAAGCGCTGGCTCGGCACGACCTGAAAGATGTCGCCCGCCGCAATGTACTCCTTCGCGCGACGAACGATGTCGTGATACTCGGCGCGGGTGGTGTTCGACTGCGGTTCCGCCAACTGCAACGGATCGCTCGCATAGGCGTCCTCGGGCAACCGGTTGCGCGCAAAGTCGACGGCAACCGCAGACAACCGTTCTTCGGCGATGTCGTAAGCCTGCCGCGCGCCGGTTCCCGCTTGCGGGAAGACCGGCGTTGCAATCGTCATGTCGGCCTTCACCGCGTCGAAAATCGCAACAATGGTCGGCCGCACGAGAACCGCATCCGGCAACCCCAACGGATCGGGCTTGGCCGCGGGAAGCCGCTCCATCAGCCGAACCATATCGTGCCCAAGATAGCCGAACACGCCCGACACCATCGGCGGCAGGGCAGGGGGCAACTCAAGCTGGGTTCGGGCGATCAGATCGCGCAACGAAGCGATCGGCGCCTTTGCCTCCGCCACGAACGCATCCGGAGCCTCCTGAGCACGCAGGTTTAGTTCGGCCTTGGTCCCCTGGCAGCGCCAAATAATATCCGGCCGCAAGCCGATGATCGAATAGCGGCCGCGAATCTCGCCGCCTTGTACGCTTTCAAAGAGGAACGAGTAGGGGTCCGCGGCAGCCAACTTCATCCAGGCGGAGACTGGGGTGTCCAAGTCGGCGGCCAGCGAGCGCGACACGATCTGCGGCTTACCCACATCGTAGAGCCGCCGGAAATCGTCGAACATGGGCGAGACTTCCGTCATTCGCCCACGTGGAACTTCGCGAACTGCGACTCGTCGACCGACACGCCGACATCGGCGCGTACCGCCTTGTTGAATTGCTCCACCAAATCTTCAGCGAACACTTGACGCAAATTCGCACCGTAAGCGGCGCGCAGCGGGTCGGCCGGCGCTTCGTCTTGGTAGGTTATCTCTGCAAGCCGCCCAACGACGCGGCTCTTACCATCTGCGACGGAGCCCGTGAAGAATTGCCCGATCTTGGCGCCGCCTGCTGCTTCGAGCGCATCAGCACCGAAGACGGCGTGCTTGCCATAGCGCGGCATAGGATCGGTCTTGAGCGGCGCCACACCCAATGACGATGCAATGGAAGCCATCGACAGGCCACCATTTCCCTTCTTCACGAGATCGTCGGCGAGCACCTTCAGCCGCTTAGTCAGCTCTTCGTTACGCCAATTCGCAAGCACTTCCTCGCGTACTTGCGCCAGCGGCCTACGCGCCGCCGGCGTAACCCTATCAACGCGATAGACGTAGCGTACACCGTCGCCGGCTTCGCCGACATCGGAGTCCACGCCCGTCTCCGATACGAAAACCTGTCGCAAGAACTCGCCACCTGGCAAGCCCTCGACCGCTGAGCCGCCGGCGTCATTGCCCCGCGCGTCGACCGAAGCGATCACTTTAACAGGAAGGCTGAACTTCTTAGCTGCCTCCTCGATCGTAGCGCCCCCGCCAAGTTCGTCTTCGAAATCGATGGTCAGCTGGACGAGCATATCTTTCGCCCGTTCCTTCACGAACTGATCGCGAATTTCCGTGCGAGCTGCTTCGAAGGTTTTAATTGTGCCCGGCGTCACCGCGAGTACGCGCAAGATCACCCAACCGAACGCACCCTTCAGGGGATCGCTAACTTTGTTGACGGGCAGCTCGAACGCCCCCGCGGGTATAGTGGTGTCGGCCTTTGAGACCTCGCCGAGCTTGATGTCCTCGAGTTTGTACCCTTCAGCCGTCGCCACCGCCTCGAAGGTCTGTCCCGCGTCGAGCTTGGCCTTCGCGGCACGCGCGGCCGCTTCCGACTTGAAGCGAATTTGTTCGATCTTTCGCTTTTCCGGCGTCTCGAAGTACCTCTTTGCTCGGTCATACGCCTTCTTGATCTCATCGTCGGTTACGGTCACGCGCGACGCGACGTCTGCGTGCCCCACGGTGACGAGCGTTACGCCGCGATACTCCGGCGTCGAATACCGCTGATCCGCGTGCGTGTCATAATACGCCTTGAGAGCGGCCTCGCCGGGGTCCTTGATCTCCCCCGCTCGCGTGGGATCGATGAGTACGTATTCGGCGACCAGCCGCTGCAGCCGGAACCGGTGCAGCGCCACTTCCATACCCGGCGGAAGCGTGATGCCGCCGGTCACGGTGCGCAAAAGCTGGCTACGCAACATGTCGGCGCGCACAAGATCGTAAAGCTCACGTTCGCTGACCTGATTTTCCTGCAACAGCTGCTGAAGCGAGTTCCTGTTCACGCCACCCGATCCGTCGGGAATGTTGGCTTTCAAGATATCTACAATTTGATTGTCGGTCGCCGCGAGGCCAAGCGACTTAGCTTTGGCCACGATGGCTTGGCGCGTCATCAGGTCGTCGAGGGCCACGCGGTCGAGGTCTTTTGCCTTGGCCTCAGCGGTCGATAGCTCGACCTTCGTTTCCCGCGCGAGCTTCTTGAGATAGCGCGCGAACTCCTGCTGAAATGCCTCGGGTGTGATGCCTTCGCCGGCCACAGTTGCAACATTCCGCGCGGGCGTGAAGTCCATCCAACCCTGCACGCCCCATAAGAAGCCAAAGCTGCTGACCAGGACGAGGATCATGATGACCGCTAGCCACCCCTTGGAGGCGTTGCGCAAAGATTCGAGCATAGGAGGTCGTTACCGCGTATCGTAGTTGCCGTTGTGCTGATCGTTAGGAGCGCGAGCGTTGGCGGCCCGAAACGGGGGCGCCAATCGGCACCTGAACCGAAGCGGGCGGGATATTAGGGGGCCACCCTGTGGGCGGCAAGCCGCGTCGGAGCTTGACCGCGAACCCCAGCAAAGGCTTTCGTCCAGACCCCAAACGAGGCGGATGACCGCTGTGACCGCTCCAAAGCAACTCATCGCAGGCAATTGGAAAATGAACGGGCTGCTCGCGGCGAAAGCCGAAGTCGCAGCCCTTGTGCAAGGTCTAAAGGGCCGCCCACTGCTGCCCGACGTCCTGGTTTGCCCGCCCGCGACATTGTTGCGCGCGCTGATCGAAACATCCGAGCGGACCCCGGTCGCGCTCGGCGGCCAGACCTGTCACGCAAAGGCAAGCGGTGCTCATACCGGGGACATCAGCGCCGAGATGCTGAAAGACGCGGGCGCGAGCAGCGTAATCGTCGGCCACTCCGAACGGCGAACGGATCACAAAGAAACAAGCGTCGAAGTGGCCGCACAGGCGGCCGCCGCTTGGGGCGCAGGACTGTCCACAATCATTTGCATCGGCGAAACCGAGGCCGAGCGGACGTCCGGCAAGATGGAGGCCGTCCTCGCCGCTCAGATCGAGGGAAGCATTCCTGAAGCCGCGACGCCTGAGAATACGTCCATCGCTTACGAACCGATTTGGGCGATCGGGACCGGCAAGACGGCGTCGCTTGCCGACATCGAAGACGCGCACGCATTTATCCGCAAACGCGTCACCGCCAAGCTTGGCGCAGCCGGCGGCACGGTTCGTCTGCTCTACGGCGGCTCTGTCAAACCCTCGAACGCGAAAGAAATTCTGCACGCCAAAGGGGTCGACGGCGTTCTAGTCGGCGGCGCCAGTTTGAAGGCCACCGACTTCCTAGCAATCATCGACGGCGCCAAGCTCGTCTAGAACACCGCGTAACCGCCGTCGATGACGAACGTGTCGCCAGAGTGATACGCCGAAGCGTCGCTCGCTAAGTAAACCGCGATGCCGCCAAAGTCCGCGGGCTGCCCCCAGCGCCGCGAAGGGACGCGTGCAATCACCTTGTCGGTGAAGACAGGCGACGTCTGCGCCATCGCAGTCATGTCGGTCGCAATCCACCCCGGCAGAATAGCGTTGGCGCGAACGCCATCGCGCCCAAATTCGACCGTGATGCCGCGCATCATCGAGATCACGGCGCCCTTCGTCGCGGCATAATGTTGGTTGCGTGCGGCGCCCTCGATGGCAGCCAGACTTGCGACCACAGCCAGCGATCCGCCCGCATCGTCGTTGCTTGCACGCTCACGCATATGGCGCGCGGCTTCGCGCAAGGTGAAAAAGGCGCCCTCCTGATTGACGGCGACCACCTTGCGATACTGCTCGATCGTGATGTCGAGAAACGACTTCGAGGGGAGCCCTATCCCTGCATTCGCAAAAACCGCATCCACGCGTCCCAATTTGCTGACAACCGCTTTCATGCCTTCCACGACCTGCGCTTCGTTCGCGACGTCGATCGTCTGCGCGAGCACACGCCGGCCCGCCGCCTTCAACGTGGTCTCGGCCGCCCGATTCTTGTCTGCGTTCGTCCCCCAGATCGCGACATCCGCGCCCGCATGCGCCAGTGCCTCAGCCATCCCGAGGCCAATGCCGCCGTTTCCGCCAGTCACGAGGGCCACTTTTCCGGTGAGATCGAACGGTTTGTAAGTCATCGAGTTGCCTTCCGTGAGACCACACCGCAGAGGTGCGCGGCGTGGGATGCTATCCTTTGGGTGGTCTTGCGCCGGTCGCGGCACTCGCGCAGGTTAGCGCACCTGGTCGCGGCACGGGAGTCGCGGCACGACGGCTGGGTGATCGCCTCTCACGTTACGGAACAGTGCCATGCGGTTCGCACAATTGGTGCGCTCGACTCTGGTTGCGGTGTTGGTTGCCGGACTCTTCGGCTGCGCATCCGACAAGCCGGGTGGCGTGAGTGGTGGCGGCTACAAGGTCGGCAATCCGTATCAAATCGCCGGCGTTTGGTATTACCCAAAGGAAGACCCGTTCTACGACGAAACGGGCATCGCTTCCTGGTACGGCCAAGACTTCCACGGCAAAGCCACAGCCAACGGCGAACGCTATGACATGGAGGCGCTCACCGCCGCGCACCGCACGTTGCCGATGCCTGTGATCGTGCGCGTCACGAACCTTGAGAACGGCCGCTCGGTACGCCTGCGCGTCAACGACCGCGGACCCTACGCGCGCGGCCGCATCATCGACGTCTCGCGCCGCGCCGCGACGCTTCTCGGATTCCACGGAAACGGAACCGCTCGCGTTCGCGTACAGTTCGAGGGCAGGGCAGAGGTCGGTGCGTCGCCGCCGCAGGATGACAGCGAGATCGCCGCCGCATCATCCGGCATCA
Source organism: Alphaproteobacteria bacterium (assembly GCA_031378595.1). Classification (GTDB taxonomy): domain Bacteria; phylum Pseudomonadota; class Alphaproteobacteria; order Micropepsales; family Micropepsaceae; genus SZUA-430. The sequence continues at coordinate 10,548 of JANNEL010000589.1, read as the reverse complement.
AAGCAGCTCCGTTGAGTTCGGTGACGAGCAGCGAACTCGCGCCGCCGCCCGGCGCCGCGTCCGCCACCGCAAGGCCTCCGGCGCCTGATGTCCGCGTGGCCTCCAGCGCAGCGATGGTGCCAGTCGCGGACGACGCGGCGGACGGCGTGGTCACGACCGTCCCCGTTCCCTCCAGCACCCAAATCTGGGTGCAAGTCGGCGCATTCCTTACGCGCGGAAACGCCGACCGCTTGGCCCAGCGGCTAATATACGCTGGAGGTGCGCGCGTGACGCCTTCCACCGCAAACGGCAAGCCGATCTACCGCGTCAGGTTCGGACCGTTTGCGACGGTGGAACAAGCAGATTCCATATTGAACACGGTGATCGAAAAGGGTCACAACGGCGCGCAAATCGTCGTCGAGTAGGAAGAACCATGCGATTCTTGTCTGTCCTCAGCGTACTCGTTCTCGTCTTTGCCGCGACGGCCAGCGCCCAACCTGTCGCCGATCCGTCGACGGAGCTGCAAACGAACGCCCGCTTCGCCGAGATGGTCGACTTCGAAACGGGCGCGGTGCTGTTTTCCAAGGACGGCGACCAACTCATGGCGCCAGCGTCGATGGCGAAGTTGATGACCGTCGCCATCCTGTTTGAGAAATTGAAGCACGGCGACCTTCGTCTCGAAGACACATTTACGGTCAGCGAGCGCGCGTGGCGTCTGTCGGTCGCGGGCAAGAACGAATCCTCGAAGATGTTCGTGAGCATCGGCTCGCAGATCAAGGTCGGCGACCTGCTGCGCGGCATTATCATCCAATCGGGCAATGACGCGTGCACGGTCGTCGCGGAACATTTCTCAGGTTCGGAGGAGGCGTTCTCCGAACTCATGAATACCGAAGCTAAGAAGATCGGCCTCGTCAACTCGGTTTTCAAAAACGCCAGCGGCTTGCCGCACCCCGAGATGCACGTCACCGCGCACGACCTCGCGCGGCTAGCCACCTACCTGATCCGGGAATTTCCGGACTACTACGGCATCTTCGGTGAGCGGGAATTCACCTGGAACGGCATCAAACAGGGCAACCGCAATATGCTTCTTGGCACCTATACGGGTGCCGATGGATTGAAAACCGGCCACACCGCCGACTCCGGCTACGGCATGGTGGCATCCGCAGTCCAAGACGGACGCAGACTAATCGTCGTCGTCAACGGTCTTGCCAACGAGGTCGAACGTGCGGCCGAAACAAAGCGCTTGCTCGACCTGGGCTTCCGCGAGTTCCGCAGCTACGCGCTACTCAAAGCCGGCGATGTCGTCGGTGAAGCGGACGTGTGGGCCGGCGAACAACGGGCCGTGCCGCTTGCCGTACGCCAACCGGTAAAACTCATCATGCGCCGCGCGTCACGCGACGGCCTCAAAGTCGTGCTGAGTTACAACGAACCGGTGGTGTCGCCAATTCAGCGCGGCCAAGAGTTGGGCAAGCTCACAATCACTGCCCCCGGAATGCCCGATCAAATCGTACCCGTCTACGCAGGCGCCGAGGTCGAAGCTGGCGGCCTCTTCACGCAAGTCCGCGTTGGCGTGAAAGAATTGCTGTCGGGTGGACCTGAACCACAGCCCGCGTCGGAAGTCGTCAAATTGAACGACGACGGCGGCGCGCCGCAACCGGCGACCCAATGAATCGCGGTCGCTTCATCACCTTTGAGGGCGGGGAAGGAACCGGAAAATCGACGCAAGTTCGACTGCTGGCCCAGCATCTGTCGAAGGGCGGGGCAGACGTCGTGCAAACGCGCGAACCCGGCGGCTCGCCATCGGCGGAAGAAATTCGCGCTCTCTTAGTCACGGGCGCGGCCGACCGCTGGTCGCCGCTCGCGGAGACGCTGTTGTTCTACGCGGCGCGCGTCGAACATTGGCGCCAGATCATCGAGCCGGCATTGTCGCGCGGCGCGCATGTCATCTGCGACCGGTTCGCGGATTCGACAATGGCATATCAGTGCTACGCCGGCGGCCTCGACAAGCGTGTGGTAAACAACCTTCACCGCCTGGCGATGGGCATGGCGGAGCCCGACCTGACGCTCGTATTAGATCTGCCCGTCGACGAAGGATTGAAACGCGCGGCGGCGCGCCGCGACGACGAGACACGCTTCGAACGCAAAGGCCGCGAATTTCACGAACGCTTGCGCAACGGATTTCTAGAGATCGCGCGCGCCGCGCCGAAGCGGTGCGCCATCGTCGATGCTTCCCAGAGTGTGGAACGGGTGCACGAAGCAGTGCGAACAGCAGCAAGAACGCGGCTGGGTCTCGGCTGATGGCACCGCGAGCCCGCGCTGCGGACGCCGAACCCACGCCCGAAAGCGATCGTATCGGCGAGCTGCTGCATCCGCGCGAGCGCACCAACCTCTTCGGCCACGAAGAGGCGGCGCGGACGCTAGCGACCGCAGCGCGTTCTGGACGGCTGCACCACGCGTGGATCCTCGCAGGGCCAAAAGGGGTGGGAAAAGCGACCTTGGCCTGGCGGTTCGCGCGCGCCGTATTGGCGCACGGTGCCGGCAAATGCCCGGACGACCTCGCCGTAGCAGAAGGGAATCTGGTCGCGCGCCAGGTCGCGGCACTCGCGCATCCGGACCTCATCGTCATTCGCCGCCCGTGGGATCACGACAAGAAGCGGTTCAAGACAGAACTACCCGTGGACGAGGTCCGCCGCCTGCACGGCTTCTTCTCGCGCCATGCGTCCGAAGGCGGGGCCCGCATCGCCATCATCGACACGGCCGACGACATGAACCGCGCCTCGCAAAATGCACTACTCAAAATCCTGGAAGAGCCGCCAGCCAATGCAATCTTGCTGCTGATCTCACATGCGCCGGGCGGGCTTCTACCCACGACACGCTCACGTTGCCGTCTGCTGACGTTGCGCAAATTGGACGCTCAACCGATGGAGGATGCGGTTGCCGAACTCGCGCCGGCCATGGACCAAAAGTCACGCGCACTGGTCTCCGCACTGGCGGATGGTGCACCAGGCCGCGCCTTGGAACTTGCTGAAAGCGACGCCATCGCAACCTACCGGGATATCGCGGAGTTGTTGCTTGCGCTCCCGCGGCTGAACGGCGCCAAGCTTTTCGGGTTTGCCGAAAAGATCGCGCGCGCACCTGCCGATCGCGGCCTTGGTCTGTTCGTGACCTTGCTCTCGCAAATCGAAGAGCGCGCGCTCCGTGGAGCTTACGCCACGCTCGAAGCTGTTCCGGGTGAGGACGCCTTGCTGCGACACCTGCGCGCGGCCGTGCCGTTGGAACGCTGGTCGGGCCTTTGGGAGACACTCAAGACCGACGCCCTGCGCGCCGACGACCTGAACCTCGACAAGAAACAACTGGTCCTCAACACGTTTTTTGCTATTGAGGCGGCGTCCCAGCGCTGACGCCAAACCATGCTCGTCGATAGCCATTGCCACCTCGATTTTCCCGACTTCGGGCCGGAGCTCGACGCCGTCGTGCGACGCGCGCGCGAAGCAGGCGTTGGCACGATGCTCACGATCGGCACGCGCCTCAGCGCGTTCGAAGGCGTGCGCGCCATCGCCGAGCGCTACGAGGACATTTGGTGCTCGGTCGGCGTCCACCCGCACGAAGCCGCTGTCGAACCGCTGAACGAAGCCAAGGCCTTGGTCGAACGCGCAGAACATCCGCGCGTTGTCGGCATCGGCGAAGCGGGCCTCGACTACTTCTACGAACACAGCCCGCGCAACGATCAAATCCGCAATTTCCGGGCACACATAGCCGCGTCGCGGGAGACACAGCTTCCGCTCATCGTCCACGCGCGCGATGCGGACGACGACTTGTGCGAAATCTTGAAAGAGGAAACCGCCCGTGGCGCGTTCCCGGGGCTGATCCATTGCTTTTCGTCGACGGCCAAACTGGCGCAAACGGCCCTGGACATCGGGTTCTTTATCTCTATCTCCGGCATCGTGACTTTCAAGAAGGCTGACGAGCTGCGCACCATCGTGGCGACAGTGCCGCTAGAGCGGCTCCTGGTCGAAACCGACGCGCCATACCTTGCGCCGATGCCTCACCGTGGCCAGCGCAACGAGCCCGCCTTTGTGAAGAACACGGCAGAAGTCGTGGCGCGCTTGAAGGGCGTCGATGTCGAGCTCCTTGGACAAGCGACGACCGACAACTTCTTCCGCCTATTCACGAAGGCTCAGCGTCCCGCATGACCGCGGGCCTCAAAGTCACGATCTTAGGAAGCGGCTCATCCGGCGGTGTGCCGCGTCTCGGCGGAAGCGACGGGGCAGGGGAGTGGGGTGCTTGCGATCCGGGCGAACCGAAGAACCGCCGCCGCCGTTGCTCCATTCTTGTCGAACGCGGTCCAACCCGCGTCTTGGTCGACACGACCCCCGACATGCGCGAGCAGTTGCTGAGTGCGCGCGTGAGTAAACTCGACGCCGTACTCATTACGCACGATCACGCCGATCAACTTCACGGCTTCGATGACCTGCGCATGATCGCGCAGAACATGATGCGCCGCGTGGATGTCTACGCCGCGCCGGAAGCGATGCGCGCGATGAAGCAGCGCTTCGGATACTGTTTCAAAGATGGCGAGCGCGGCGGCTATCCGGCGATCATCGAAGACCACATGATCCAGCGGCCGTTTCGGGAGTTCTCGATAGGCGGTGCTGCCGGACAAATCGTCGTGCGCACGTTCGACCAGGATCACGGCACGATGGTCAGCCAAGGCTTCCGCTTTGGACCCGTGGCTTACTCGTCGGACGTGGTGGGCTTGGCCGACGCCGCCTTCGACATGCTTGCCGGCGTCGAGTGTTGGATCGTCGATGCACTGCGCTACCGTGCACATCCGACACACGCGCACGTCGAAAAGACATTGAGCTGGATCGAACGCGTGCGGCCGAAGCGCGCAATTCTGACGAACCTCCACACGGACTTGGACTACCAGACCTTGCGTCGCTCGTTGCCGGACGGGGTAGAACCTGCGTTCGATGGCATGACGATTGACCTCTGACACGCCGCGGCGTTTACCCAACCGCAGCCCTGCAATCCCAAGGGGAAAGGCATACTTTCCGCGACTTTACCTTGGGGACAGTGTGTCCGTTTTTCAGTTTGCCTGTGCTCTGATTCTTTGAGATAACCCAACTCGGGGTTGCGCCGGTTTTCCGGCGTGAAAGTTTCTTTGTGGGTTTCGGGCGGGGGATCATCGGGCAGTCGGGCCATTTGGCGCGACCTGTTCGAGATAACAGGCTAGTCCAGTTCGGACGCGGCCTATTATCTCCAACAACATCGCAAATGGTAACGGCTCGAGAAACTGTCTCGGTCGAAATCTTGGTGTTAAGCATGAAGCGGCGTGCAGCCGCTGTGTTTGCTGTGCGTTGTGGTATGAGTCGAACGGCAGTGAACTTTGTCGACGGAAGGCAAGTGGTTATGGGACGTGTAACAGTCAACAGGGGTAATCGGATGACGATCGCGCGCGTTGCTGCCGCGGCAGGATTGATGCTCGGGCTCACCATGATGGTGTCCGTGGCAATGGCACAGCCGGCACCGGCTCCCACTACTCAACCAGCGCCTGGCGCGACACCGGCTCAGCCGGGCGCTGCTCCGGCGACGGATCCGGCGGCGGCGCCTGCGGGCGAACCCGCACCGCCCGCGATCGGACCGGACGGTCTTCCCATTGCACCGGCCGATGGCACGGTACCCGTGGCGCCACCCGCTGCGGCACCGGCGGAAGAGCCTAAAGGTCCCGACATTACGCCGATCAGCATGTTCCTCGGCGCGACGATCGTCGTGCAGGTCGTGATCGTGCTCCTCGTGCTCTGGTCCGTCGTCACGTGGGCGATCATGATCTCGAAGCTCTCGTACTTCTCCGGTCTGAACGGAACTTCGAGCCGGTTCTTGAATGCGTTCCGCAGCGCCGGGTCGGTGCAAGACGCCGGTAAGGCCGCGTCGCGGAACTTCAAGAACAATCCGCTCGGCAAGATGGCCATTGCGGCAAGCGAAGAACTCGGCGCCGGCAAGAAGGGCAGCGCCGGCGGGCGCGTCGCTCAGCGCATGGCGATCGTTCAAGCCGAGATCGGCGAAGAACTGTCGAGCGGTATGGGCATCTTCGCCACCGTCGGTTCGATCGGCGCCTTCGTCGGTTTGTTCGGTACGGTTTGGGGCATCATGAACTCGTTCATCGGCATCGCCCAAACCCAGACGACGAACCTCGCGGTTGTCGCGCCCGGTATTGCCGAAGCCTTGTTCGCAACTGCCTTCGGCCTCTTCGCGGCCGTTCCCGCGGTCATCTTCTACAACATGTTTGCTCGCCGGATCGGCGCATACCAAACGCGCATGGACAACTTCGCCAACGAAGTCGCTGTGCGCGTGGCGCGCGAGGTCGAGTAAGCGAACATGGCGGCTCGCGGCAAGCGGTACGACGACAACAGCCAAATCAACGTGACGCCCTTTGTGGACGTCATGTTGGTTTTGTTGATCATCTTCATGGTGGCGGCACCTCTCGCCAGCGTGAACGTGAAGGTCGAATTGCCACCGTCGACTGCGAGGCCCGCCAAGGTGAAGGACCCGGTCTACGTTTCGTTGCAGGCAAGCGGCAAAGTTTACATCGGCGACATCGAGGTGAAGTACAGCGAGTTCTCGGCGCGCCTCGTTTCCGCCTCCGGCAACAACTACAACCGGCGCGTCTTCATCCGCGCTGACAAGACGGTGCAGTACAAGGAAGTCATGCGGGTAATGAACGTCATCCAGGACACCGGGTTCTACCAAATTGCCCTGGTTGCCGAAGATCGACCTGTCACCGCCGTAAAGTAGTGCAAGAGATCGGGTAATGGACCGCCATGGATAGGCGCACGGTTTACATCACGATTATCGTCTCCGTGCTGTTCCATTTGGGGCTGCTGTACTACGTCGCCGTGACGTGGGGCATCATTCCGAGCATCATAGAAGAGCCGGAAGAGCAGGTCTTGGCCGTAGCGCCACCGCCACCGCCACCGCCGCCGCCGCCGCCACCGCCCGAGCAAGTGGTTCAGGACAAGCCCCGCTTCCGCCCGCGTCCCGTGCCCACGCCACCGGTGCAGGTAAAGGTGCCGCCGGTGCCCCTGAAGCCGCAACCGCCGGCCGAAAGCACGGCCGACGCGACGACGATCTTGTCGGACAAGCAAGTGATCGACAGCCCGGTGTCAAAGCCGCCGCCGCGCTATCCGCAACGGGCGTTGGAGGCTGAAAAAGAAGGCACCGTGCGCATTCAGATCACGATAAACCCTGACGGTTCGGTCGGCGATGCCGTGGTCGTGTCGGCGAAGCCGCCGGGCTACTTTGAAGCTGCGGCACTCGCGGCCGTGAAGCGCTGGCGGTACAGGGCCGCCGGCCGCGTTATCACGGCGACGGTGGAAGTTGAGTTCAAGCTGCAGTGATGCGAGGAGACTGAGTCATGGCCGGAACAGTCGGAACCGGTGAAAGCGCAGGTGGAAAGCGGGGCCGCTTTGGCGACAACGCCGAAATCAACGTAACGCCGTTCGTCGACGTCATGCTGGTGCTGCTCATCATCTTCATGGTCTCGGCGCCGCTGGCGACGATCAGCATTCCGTTGGACTTACCACCGCCAGCGCCCGAGTCGCTTCCTGATCCGATTGAACCGATCTTCGTCAGCTTGCAGGACACCGGCGTCATCAACGTCGGTACGCAAAGCACGGGCGAGATCCAGGCGGATTTCGCCACGCTGTCCGATGCGATCAAACAGAAGACCGGCGGGAACCTGGAGCGCAAGATCTTCATCCGCGCCGATCAAAAGGTGATCTACGCCGACGTGATGCGTTTGATGGATAAGATCGACCACGAAGGGTACAAGAACAAAGCCCTCGTGGCCGAAGACGTTGTCGACTAGGGCGCGCCTGACGTCGCTGCTCATTCAAGAGGCCGGATTTCCGGCCTCTTTTTGCGTTCGCGACTGAGCGGTCGGATGACGCAGTGTCTCGGCTTGTACGAATCGGTCGCTAGCGTCTATCCTGACGTATCAAAATGTCCCAAAGCGGGAGATCTCCATATGAATATTGCTCAAAGGCGCCCGCGTAGTTGGACGCCGCAAATCATCCTGGTCTCGGTCATCGTGCATGCGGTGGTGCTGTACTACGTCGCGGTGGCGTTCCAGATCGTGCCGCCGCCCATCGACATTCGCGAACCGCCGACAATCGACGTGTTCAGGATGCCGCCGCCTCCACCTCCGCCGCTCACGGAGCCGGAGCAGCCGAAACTGCGGCCGCTGTTCCAACAGCGCCAGCCATTGACGCCGCCGGTGCAGCCATTGGTGCAGCCGTCCCCGCTACCGCCGACTGTTACGCCGACGAGCGGCCCAGCCTCAATAGACGTGCGGCAGCCGATCGCGGAGGAACCTGTCTCGCAGCTATTGCCGCGTTATCCGCGCGCCGCCGAAACGAGGCAGATCGAAGGACGGGTGCGCCTTTCCGTGACGATCATGCCCGACGGCAGCGTGCGGGATGTGCGCGTGCTTGACGCTCGACCGACGGGCTACTTTGAGGCTGAGGCGATGCGAGCTGTGCAACAATGGCGCTACCGGCCATCCGACGTCATCCGAACGAACGTCGTGGTCGATATCGATTTCGTTTTGAACTGACTCAAACGAACGGGCCAACCAGAGCGACCGCCGCGATGATGCCGTAGGCCACGCGGCGGTAGAGCTGTTCCGACGCACCGTCGAACCAGCGGCTGCCCAACCAAACGCCGGCGACTGCAGCAGGCACGCATAGCAGCGCAAGCAACAGCACGTCTCGCGTGAGCAGCCCCTGCGCGCCATAGATCGCAAGCGACGCGACGTCGATGATGAAGAAATAGCAGATCACGGTCGCTCGCAGCGTGGCCGAGCTGTCGTCGCCCGCAAGGTAGTAGAGCACGATCGGCGGCCCGCCGACGCCCGAAGCGCCGTTCGCAACCCCCGACAACAACCCTGCACCTGCATGGCCGACAGTCGTTTTCGCGCCGCGCCGGCGAACGCGCAATACGATCAGCACGAGGAAGACAATGATCGACGCGGAAATGCTGAGCCGCAATGCGTACCCTGGCACGACGGCGAGCAGCCACGCGCCGAGCCCCAAGCCCGGCAGCGCAGCCGCCGACATCACGCCGATCTCGCGCCAAACGACAAGCCGCATGGCGCCCGGCAACAACTGAAACGACAGCGCCACTTCAAGCAGAATGACGAGAGGCACCGCCTCCGTCACCGGATAGAGAGCCGCCAACGTCGGTGCCAACACCATCGCCGACCCAAACCCAGAAAAGCCACGCAGCACCCCGGCGAAGGCCACGAGCACAATGGCGACCGCAGTCGTCGACGTCAGTAACGGGGCAACAAACTCAAGCACCGTTCCTCAGCGCGTCACCATCGTCTTGAAACCGCCGTAGAACATACGCATCCCGTCGAAGGGCATACCCCCCGGCGGCATCTGCATGCGCGGATCCTTCATGACTTTCGCGTTGACGCGATCGCGGTCCTTGCGCGACTTGAACGTGATCCAAGAGAAAATGACGGTCTCACCGTCCTTCAGCTTTACCGCCTGCGGAAACGAGGTGACCTTGCCGGGCTTCACGTCATCCGCAACGCACTCCACATAAGACACCGCCCCGTGATCCATCCAAACCTTGGCTCCAAGCGTCGCCATCTTGCGGTAGGCGGCGAGATTCTTGGTCGGCACCGGAATGACAAATCCGTCGACATAAAACGCCACAACACTCTCCTTTGCTCGAATTTAAGGCCCCAATGTCAGCATGCCGAACCCGCCAGTGTCGATACACCAACCCCCGTCTTCCCCGTTGAAACGGTCCCGCACGGACCGCTACTGTGCGAAGGCGAAGGGGGAGATGAGGCTCGATGACGGCGGACTTGGCGCCAGGACGCGAATGCGGCAGTTGCACCGCGTGCTGCAAGATTCCGGCCATCGACACGCCGTCTCTCCGCAAGCCCGCCGGGGTCATGTGCCCGAATTGCACCGGATCGAACTGCGGCATCTATGAGACGAGGCCGGCCCCCTGCCGCACGTTTTTTTGCCTATGGCGGCGCGTCGCGACCATGCCGGACGACCTGCGCCCGGATCGCATCGGCGTCATGTTCTCGATCGAAGCGGTGAGCCCGCCGCAAAACCCGTTCGAACGGCAATTTGTCGTCGCGCGCGCAATCAACTCGCTCGCCGACCTGGACAGTCCAGGCGCCCGCGCCGCGCTGCAAACCTTCATCGACCGCGGCGACCTGCCGGTGTGGCTGAGCTTCCAACAGGAGCGCCGCCTGCTCCACCCGCACCCGGCGTTGCGCGACGCGATCCTACGCCCTGCCAACCCGCCGCCGGAACTCGCCGCCGATGTGCGCCTGTGGCGTGAGCGGCTGAGCATCGGCACAGCGTAAGTTTAGTAACGCGCGCGAGGCCGCGGCGCCGCCCGCTCGCCAAGTGCCGCGGTCAGCGCAAACGTCGTCATGCGGATTTCGTCTGACGCACCACTGCGTCCGCACATCGAACAACGAAAGCGCCGCTTGAAATCGAGCAGCCGCGTCGCGGGATGCGCTAACTTCGCAAGCTGATC
>JANNEL010000583.1:0-2994 GCA_031378595.1 Alphaproteobacteria bacterium | reverse complement strand
CGGCAGCCAGCGCGATGCCGGTATCGCGGTAGCTGAGGTTCTCAACCTGCTGCCACGCGGCGGTCGCGGCAACGTGGTGGACGAAGCGTTGGCCGCCGAAGTTGCGAGCGGGGTTGAGTGTCGGCGTCGGCAGCGCCATGTCGTGGTCGCGGAAGGTTTCGTGTTCGGCGGGGCAGCCGATCTCGATGACCTCAAGCCCCGGCGACGACTCTAGAACGCGGTGGCGGATACCGGGCGGCTGCAAGACGCAATCGCCTTCGTGCATCACGAACGGGGCGCCTTGATCTTGATAGACAACGCGCACCCATCCTTTGCGTACGAAGATCATCTGAAAGCGGACGCGGTGATGGTGCACGTAGTCGCTCACGGGGCCGCCGTTCGGGATACGGATGTGCGAGGCAATGTAGCGTCCGCCGAGGCGGTTTGGGATTAGATCGCGGTACTGCATGCCGGCGCGCCCGGTGGTCCAGGCGGCTGGACTGTTGGCGCGGGTGACAATGACCTCTTGTGTGCTTTGCGGAATGACGGGATGGCCGAGACCGGCGAACGGTTCGGCGTGCACGCCCTCCGCTGAGACCGAGAGGCGCAACATCTCGCTACCTTTCGACACGACCGCGACGCGCGGGCTGTCGGCGGGCATGATCATGTCGAGGCGATAGCCGCGGTGTTCGTAGTCGGCGATCGCGGTTTCGAGGTCCATCAGATGCGCGGTGCTGGCCGGGCGATCATGCCTTTGTCGGTCGCCATCATGTGGGTCAGCGTTTGGTCCTCGTGCGCCAGGCGCCACGAGACAAGTTTCTGCGCGTGGTGCAGCGTCAGCTTCGCGTAGTCGTCCGCGGTTGCAAGGTTCGTGTATTCGTGGGGGTCGCGCTCAAGGTCGAAGAGTAGCGGCGGCAGGTTTGCGAAGTGGACGTATTTGTAGCGCCCACCGCGAATGACGCTGAAATTGCATTGGTGGAGTGTCAGCCCCAGCGCCTGTTCCGCGCCGTCGAAGCTTGCGTCGCGGAAGTCGAACTCGAAATGCGCTTCGCTTCGCCACGTCGGCGCTGCGCCTTCGATCAACGGCATTAACGAGCGGCCGTCGCATTGCGGTGGGATGTCGGCACCTATCGCGTCGAGCAGCGTGGGCATGATGTCGACGTGTTCTGTGAAGGCGTGCACCGTCTTGCCGCGGGTACGGTCGGCGGCTGCGCGCGGGTCGCGCACGATCAGCGGAACGGCGTAGGTCGCATCGAAATAGCTCGATTTGCCGAGCAGCCAATGGTCGCCGAGTTGCTCGCCGTGGTCGCTGGTGAAGACGATGAGCGTGTCGTCCCACAGGCGTTCGTGTTTCAGATGCTCGAAGAGGCGGCCCAAATTGTCGTCGACTTCGGTCATCATTGCGAAGTAAACGGCGCGCATCCGGTTCAGTTTTCGTTTGTATCGGGCGCTTGATAGAGCGGGTGCTTTAGTTGATGGGCGAGCCACGGATGCTGTGCAGCTTCGTCTGCAGGCGTTTCTCGGCGCAGCGGTTGCGGCATGTCTTCGGGGTCGTAGAGGCGGTTCCACGGTTCGGACGCGATCCACGGCGGGTGCGGACGCAGCAGCGATAGGTGCAAAATCCATGGTTCGCTGCGGTGCTCGCTCACATAGTCGATTGCCTGGTCGACGTGCCAGGTCGTGTCGTTGTGTTCGGCCTTCACGATCCACGGTTTCGGATGCGGCGCGCCATCTTCATAGTCCGGACCGCTCTCGCGGAGCCAGATGACGAAGCGGTCTTCTTGAGGGAGTTCGTAGGTGCGCGCGCGCAGGAACTCCGCCCAGGGGCCAGGGAAGTCCATGCTTGTCGCCGCGAAATCGGTGAGCCCCGGCAGGATACTCTCATAGGTTTTGAGACGCGGGTCGCCGGGCGCGACGTCGCGCGGATCAACCGTTTGATCGGTGTAACCGATGAGGGCCGGATCGTAACCGCGCTTGCGCGCTTCGAGGGCCCAATTTGTGTGACGCCGGTCGAGCGGCGTTCCGTTCATCGTGACGCGATGATTGTGCTGATAGAGGCCGGTGTGCAGCGTGGCGCGCGACGGCGAGCAGGGCGACGTGTTCGAGAAGTGGCGCGCGAACAACGTGCCCTCGGCCGCGAGAGCGTCGAGGTTTGGCGTCTTCACCACCGGATGGCCTAAAGCCGACAGGCATTCGCCCCGCCATTGATCGGCGGTGATGAACAGGATGTTTCTGGGCCTCATTGCGCCGCGAGCTTAGCTCGCGGACGGGCGGCATTCACCTCGTCATACACGTCGAACTCGTGGGCGATGCAGCCGTCCATGAGGCGGCGCCAGACGGGCTCGGCGATCGTGATGGGAAAGCCTTCGCGGGCGCAGGCGGCTTCGACCTTCGCCAATACATCGTTGATGCGCGCTTCGTCGCGGACGGTCGCGCGGTCTTGCTTGATGTGGCCGGCGCGCTCGATATAGGTCAGTCGCTCCGCGAGCAGGCGGACCAACGCTCGGTCGACGCGGTCGATCTCGCGGCGGATATCGGACATCGTTTGGCAGTCGGTGGCAGGCGCGCCTTGAAGGTCAGGCCAGATGGCTGGCATGTGTCTCGTCCTCATGAGGTCTTTCGCCGACGCACGGGATATGGCAGTGGCGGTGCCGTCGCGCCAGGCGTCATCCGGACGCGCAAATGTGTGGGGCCGTTGATTGAATTTCAGGTGGCGCGCTCCTATTTCTACATGTACGTTTGCATTATATATTAAATATCAAAAGTGGTCGTGAAATGACAACGAACGTCGCTCAGCCGGGCGGGCAGCATAAGACCGATGTCGTGATTATCGGGGCGGGCCCGATTGGCATCTTTGCCGTGTTTGAGCTGGGGCTGCTCGATCTGAAGGCGCACCTGATCGACATCCTGGATCGGCCGGGCGGGCAGTGCACCGAACTCTATCCGGAGAAGCCGATCTACGACATTCCGGGCTTGGTCGAGGTGACCGGCCAGGGGCTCACCGACAAGCTGATG
>JANNEL010000220.1:0-6045 GCA_031378595.1 Alphaproteobacteria bacterium | reverse complement strand
CAAGCCGTCATAGCGGCCGATGATGGTTTTCAATTCTTCTTTCGAGAGGCCGGGCTTCACGTCGACGTCGACGCCGCGGTCTTTGAAGATTTGCACGGCGGCGGGCGAGAGCTGGTCGGAGATCAGGACTTTGGGCATGGGGAATCTCGGGATCGAAGAATGGGAAGAGGGGAAGGAAGAGCGGGCGGGACGCCCGCACTCCCACACTTAGTTAGCTTTGACCTGCGACCAGGCCCAATCGAGCCAAGGGGTGAGCGCTTTGAGGTCGGCGTTCTCGACGGTAGCGCCGGCCCAGATGCGCAAGCCCGGCGGGGCGTCGCGATAGGCGGCGATGTCGAAGGCGACGCCTTCTTTGTCGAGGAGATCGGCGATCTTCTTCGCAGCCCCGGCTTGGCCGTCGGCGTCTTTGGCGACGAACCAGGGGTCGACGATCTTCAGGCAGACCGACGTGTTCGAACGCGTCTTTGGATCCTTGGCGAGGAAGTCGGCCCAGCCGGATGCTTTCGTCCAGCGGTCGATGACGTGCAGGTTTTCGTCAGCACGCGCCATCAAGCCCTTCAAGCCGCCGACGCTTTCGGCCCACGTCAACGCGTCGAGATAATCTTCGACGCACAGCATCGAGGGCGTGTTGATCGTCTCACCCTTGAAGATGCCTTCGTTCAGTTTGCCGTCCTTCGTCATGCGGAAGATTTTCGGCATCGGCCACGCGGGCTTGTGGCTTTCGAGGCGTGCGACGGCCTTGGGCGACAAGATCAGCATCCCGTGTGCGGCTTCGCCGCCCAACACCTTCTGCCAAGAGAACGTCGTCACATCGAGCTTGGCCCACGGCAGGTCTTGCGCGAACGCGGCCGAGGTCGCGTCGCAGAACGTCAAGCCTTCGCGGCTGTCCGAAATCCAATCGCCGTTCGGGCTGCGCACCCCAGAGGTCGTGCCGTTCCAGGTGAAGATGACGTCGTGCGCCGGGTTCACGTCGGTGAGATTCGGCAATTCGCCGTAGCCCGCTTTCAGAACGCGCACGTTCGCGAGCTTCAGCTGCTTGGTGATATCGGTCGCCCAGTCGTTGCCGAAGCTTTCCCAGACCAGCACGTCGACGGGCTTTGGCCCCAGCATCGACCACAACGCCATTTCGACGGCGCCGGTATCGGAGGCGGGCACGATGCCGATCCGGTAGTCCGCGGGGACACCAAGAATCTGCCTCGTGCGTTCGATCGCTTGTTCGAGCTTGGCCTTGCCAGGCTTCGAACGATGCGAGCGTCCAACAAGTGCTTGATTGAGAGCTTGGGGGTTCCAGCCGGGGCGCTTTGCGCAGGGACCAGAGGAAAAATGCGGCCGCAATGGCCGTTCGGCAGGCTTCACAGTCATGTTGTCCATTCCTTGCAGAATGGGCGCATCCCGTTGGGGGGATGTGTCCCGCGCGCCTTGTGGCTTATTCCAAGATTCGCGTCAAATCATTTTCGCAAGCGCAGCATGCAACCGCGCGACTGTGGATTATGAACGGGGGACAACGGCTCAGTGTGTGACGGCGGTTTCTTAGTGAGTGGCGAATACTACCCTACATTCCGCGCCATCCGAGAGGATCTTGAGAGTTTAACTAAAGCGAAGGAGAGGAACGATGCGCTTCAAAGCGCTTGTCGTTGCAGCCGCAACGATGATTGCCGCCGCGCCGGCTGCGTATGCAGCAGGCTACGGCGAATTCACCGGCAACTGGCGAAATGAAAACGCCGCCACACAAGACATCACACGCATCCGCGTGCAGGCCGCCGGCGGTGGTCTGAACGTTCGCGTGTGGGGCCAATGCCACCCAACGGATTGCGATTGGGGCACCGGCAATGCAACGGGCTATTCGTATAGCCCGGCGGCAAATCCGGCTGTCAGCGCGACCGATCTGATCGTGACGTTCAATCCGGGCTTTGCTGAGAAGATTTTGATTCTCACGGATCGTCCGGGCGATCGCTTGAGCTACTCGATCTACACGCGCTTCACCGACGGCTCCGGACGGCGTCCGTTCGTCTCGCGCGGCAACATGCGTAAGCAGTTTGGTGGTTGGCCTGGCTGGCCTCCCGGCGGTGGCGGTTGGCCTCCCGGTGGTCCGGGCGGTCCTGGTGGCGGTTGGCCTCCTGGTGGGCCTGGCGGTCCGGGTGGACCCGGTGGCGGTTGGCCTCCGGGTGGTCCCGGTGGACCGGGCGGACCTGGTGGTCCTGGCGGTGGTTGGCCTCCGGGCGGTCCGGGTGGAGCGCCTGTAACGCACTCGACAGACTCGTTGTCGGTGCCGCAGACGTGGGAGTTCGACCTCGACGAAGGCGGCGTTGGCAGCAATCCGCAAGCCGACGCATGGTTCGAAGCCGTGACGGCGTGGGAGATGTACGTCGTGCCGCGCAACGGTGCGCGCATCTGGCTCGGTGACGGATCGAACCGCGGTTACGCGGGCTGCTCGACCGGCGGGCCGTACACGACGGCACGCGTTCCGATCGGGTCTTTGCCGGTTGGCACGTATGTCTGTGTGAAGACGAATGCCGGGCGCTACAGCCAGTTCCGTGTGAACGGGTGGGGCGCCGGGTATCCGAAGACACTGGCTCTCGGCTACACCACTTGGGAATGATCCCTAGACGCTGAATGAATGAAACAGCCCCGCGATTTGCGGGGCTGTTTTTTTGTGCGCGGCTACGTCGGATCGATGACGTAGGTTTCGCGGCTGACGATGGCGGGGTTGGGGCCGTGGGTGCGTGTGACTTCGACGTGGCGGAGGGTGCCTTTGTCTTCGCGCACGATTTCGAGCTCGTAGGCGGGAACTGGTTGTGCGGTGAGCAGATTGCCGTGGAGCGTTTCGCCGTCGACGTTGAAGGCAAGCGTCACGTCTTGATCGTGCGTGTTCGTCCAGCGGACGTCTTTGAAGCCCCAGACTATGGCAGCGTCGAGCCCCAAGGGCGTGAAGCGGGTGTCTTCGGTGTAGAGGTCGCGGCTGTGCGGGTGGCGTTCGACGGTCTGCATGCCGCCGCGCAATGCCAATTCGTAGAGCAGACTTGCGACTTGGCAGAGGCCGCCGCCGATGTCGGCGCCGAGGCGATCGTTGACGATCGCGCGGCCGGTTTGGAAGCCGCGGGCTTCGCTGGGCTTGCCGATCGTGCGCCAGAACGAGACGGTGGCCCCTGGACGAACGCGCAAACCGTCGAGCTTGTGGGCGGCCAGCGTGAGGTTGTGGAGCTTGCCTTCGAAATGCGCGGTGCGGCGGATCGGCTGAGCAATCGTGACGGCGGTGTTCAGACTTGCGCGTGCGGCGGGATCCACCGTTTCGCTCGCGAAGGCAGACGGGTTGCGCCAATCCGCCCACGTGCGCCGTGTCACCGCGACCGCGAGCCGGAGCTGTATCGGGGCGACTTTGCGGATGAAGCGGCGAAGTGCGCTCATGGTTTTGCGAAACACGCGACGAGGTAAGACGAGAGCGACGGTACGCTATCGGCCAGCCAGCCGTCGATGCGCGTCAACCCAGCGCGCGATCGTTCCGGAAAGCGGTGTACGGGGAGAAGCATCAAGCCGGTGATGTGTCTGCGTTCCAGGCCAACGGCGTGGCCCATCGTTTCGAATTCGCGCTTTGTCAGCGCGGTCGCTCCATGCCAAGCGTGTTCCAAGTTGCGGCGTTCGCCTGTCATGTTCCTGCGTGTCTTCGAGACGATGTCGGCGATTAGCACGCCGCCGGGTCGCAATACGCGGGCGGCTTCGGCGAAGATCGCTTGGATCGCACTCTCTTCCAGATGCATCAGCAGGTGAAACGCGAATACGGCGTCGAATGTTGCCGCGGGTAACGGCAGGCGTTCGGCGTCGGCTGCTGCAAAGCAGGTGCCGGGTTCGCGCGTGCGTGCGATGGCGAGGCTGGCTGTGCTTGCGTCGGTCGCGATGGTTGCAAATCCCGAGAGGCGACCGGTGCCGCAACCGAGTTCGAGAACGCGCGTGGCCTTTGCCGGCAGCCACGCCGCGAGCAGCGCGCGTTCGCGCGCGTCGATGAAGCGGCCGTAGTTGTTGGCGAAGCGGGAAGCGTCGTAGGCGGGCGCGAGACGATCGTAGTAGTCGATGATCTCCTGCTTCATCTTGGCGCCGCTAGGGTTGAGGCCGCTGCGGACGATCCGCAGCGGCGCTCAGTGCCAGATTAGAACGGCAGGATGTCGCGTTCGCGCGTGTAGCTTAGATAGCCTGCATTGACGCCCGCGCGCAGGCCAAGGCCGGTGCGCATGGGTGCAAGCGAGATGCGGCCGCTGCGTTGATAGTTCACGCCGATGCCAGCGATGAAATAGTAGGTGCCTTCGACGCCGGGGTAGCGCTGGAAGATCTCTTCCTGGCGGCGGATTTGATAGACGAGCGTGAAGCACTTCGACACGTTTCCGCCGACGTCGAAACCGACCGAAGGTCCCTGCCAATAAACCTTGAGGTTGCGGAAGTTCTTCCGGTGCATCGCGCCCTTGCCGTAACGCAGGCCAACGACGAAGGCGCCGGAGCCTTCTTCACCGGTGATGTAGGCGTTCGGGCGGCCGAGATCGGAGAAGATGCGTTCCACGGCTTGCGCGACGGCAGCCGTCGTCATCCCGAAGAAGTCGGAGGCGACTTGGACGATTTCGTTTTTCGAGTAGGTGTCGTCGGCGCTGGCGGTTTCGTTTACCAGCGTCATGGCGGCGGCCAAAGAAATGGCGCCGCCGGCGCCTTTCACGAGAGTGTCGCGGCGTGTCAGTTTCTTGTCGGTCATCTGTAGGTTCTCCAGAACATTCAAGCCCCTTGTGGCCCAAGATTACCCTGGCCATATGACGTTGCGAAGTGGCCTGCAAGGCGTTTGGTTGTGAGCTTCGCTATGATTTCGCCTGATTCGTACCGGGCAAAGGACGCTTTCGCAATCTAGGGAGGGGAATCCCCATGTTTCAGGAATTCGGTGCGACGTTCATGTTCGCGCTCTTCTTCGCGGCAATCGTCCTGATCTTCCGCGCCATCAAATTTGTGCCACAAGGCTATGAATGGACAGTCGAACGGTTCGGCAAGTACGTCCGCACGTTGAAGCCCGGCCTTGGACTCATCAATCCGATCTTCGACCGAATCGGCCGGAAGATGTCGATGATGGAAACGGTGCTCGAGATTCCGAGCCAAGAAGTCATCACGAAGGACAACGCGCAAGTCACGGCGGACGCGATCGCGTTCATTCAGATCGTCGACGCGGCGCGCGCTGCCTATGAAGTGCAAAACCTGATGCAGGCGATTGCCAACTTGGCGCTGACCAACGTGCGTACGGTGATCGGCTCGATGGACCTCGACGAGGTGTTGTCGAAGCGCGACGAGATCAACGTCAAGCTGTTGCGCGTGGTCGACGCCGCGACGCAGCCGTGGGGCGTGAAGGCGACGCGCATCGAGATCAAAGACTTGTCGCCGCCGTCCGACATCACCGATTCGATGGCGCGGCAGATGAAGGCCGAGCGCGAACGGCGCGCGGAAGTGTTGACGGCGGATGGTGCGAAACAAGCGGCCATTCTGCGCGCGGAAGGTTCGAAGCAGGCCGCGATTCTGGAAGCGGAAGGCCGGCGCGAAGCTGCGTTCCGCGACGCCGAAGCGCGCGAACGTTCGGCCGAAGCGGAAGCCAAGGCGACGACGCTGGTTTCGGATGCGATCGCGAAAGGCGACGTGCAAGCGATCAACTACTTCCTCGGCCAGAAATATGTCGAGGCGTTCAAGGAGCTCGCGCAAGCACCGAACCAGAAGTTCGTGATTGTGCCGATGGAGTCGGCGGGCTTGTTGGGTTCGATCGCAGGCATCGGCGAGCTGGCGAAGCTTGCCGGTGAGAAGGGTGCGCAGGCGGCGGCGGCGCGCGGCACGGGTTCCGTACCGCCGACGCGGTAGTTGGCGAGAAGGGGATTACACAATGGATATGTCGTTGTTGATGACGGTTGGGCCCTATCACTGGCTCACGCTTGGCGCGGTGTTGATCGGGATCGAGATGGTGATGCCGACGCAGTATCTGATCTGGCCCGGGATCGCGGCGCTCGTCACCGGCTTGCTCGCGTTCGGTTGGGACGT
>JANNEL010000568.1:0-4715 GCA_031378595.1 Alphaproteobacteria bacterium | reverse complement strand
CTGTCGACCGCGTACAAGTATTACGCGCTGGCCTTGCTCGTATTGGTCTACGTGTCGAACTACGCCGACCGGGTTTTGATGTCGATTTTGATGCCCGCGATCAAGGCGGAGTTCGAACTCAACGATCTCCAGCTTGGTCTTCTCGGAGGCACCATGTTCGCGGTCTTCTACGCGACCCTCGCCCTTCCGATCGCGTTGTATGCCGACCGCGGCAATCGAAAGCTCGTGATTGTAGCGTCCACCGCCGTGTGGTCGTTGATGACGGCCCTTTGCGCTGGGACAGTGAACTTTTGGCAACTCGCGATCACGCGCGTTGGCGTCGGTGTGGGCGAGGCGGGTTCCGGTCCGTCCTCGCATTCCATCATTTCCGATCTCTTCCCGCTCAAGTCGCGCGCCACAGCATTGGGCATCTTCTCACAGGGCATTTCGCTGGGATTGGTCCTGGGAATTTACGGCGGCGCGCAGGTAGCCGCGCACTGGGTCTGGCGCACCGACGCGTTCGTTCTCGATGGTTGGCGCATGGCGTTTGTGGTGATGGGTGCGCTCGGCCTTCCGATAGCGCTCCTGGCGGCGCTCACGTTGGTCGAACCTGCGCGCGGCGCCTCGGAAGGACGCGCGCTGAGTGGGGACGTCCCGTCGCTGGCGACCACGCTCAAATTCATCGCATCGCAGAAATCGCTGGTCCATATCCTAGTGGCGGCGACGTTAACGACGTTGGTCGGCTACACCGGCGTGATCTGGTGGCCCTCGTTCATCGTGCGCTCGCACGGGCTTAGTCCCGCCGACATGAGCGCCTTCTTGGCGCTGGTGTTCGGCCTTGGGTCCGGGTTGGGCATTTTCCTCGGCGGCTATTGCGCCGACTATTTTTCGCGCCGCGACATTAAGATGATGTCGCGTGTCGTGACGATCGCGTTGCTATTCGGTCTGCCGTTCGGCGTCGCGATCTATCTCGTACAGGACTCGACCTTGGTATTCCTGCTGATCGGCATACCGGCGGCAATCGGCGGGTTCTACTTGGGGCCGACGATGGCGCTGGTGCAGAGCCTCGTTGCGGTGCGCATGCGCACGGTCGCCTCCGCGTTTTTCCTGTTCATCGTCAACATCATCGGCATGGGACTTGGCTCCTTGATGATCGGTGCAATTAGCGACGCGTTAAAGCCCACGTTCGGCGAAGACGCGCTGCGCTACGCGTTGTTGAGCTTCATGGTGTTCAACCTGTGGGCCGCCTATCACTACTGGCGCGCCGGCGCCTTCGTCGAGGCTGACCTCAAACGCGCAGCGGAGGCTTCATCATAGCGGGCCCGCTTTCCGAAGACGCAATTGCGCGCCTGACTGCGCGCGAACGTGACCGTTTCGCTGCAGGAAATCCGAAGTCGAAGGCTCTCGCGAACGAAGCAAAAGCTTCGCTGTTCGGTGGCGTGCCGATGCACTGGATGGCCGACTGGCCGACGCCCTATCCGCTGTTCGTCGCCGAAGCATCCGGCGCACATTTCAAAGACGTGGATGACAACGTCTATGCCGACTTCTGCCTCGGCGATACCGGCACGATGTTCGGTCATTCGCCGGCACCCGTCGCAGCAGCGATCAGCGAGCAGGCCACACGCGGCTACACGACGATGCTGCCCAGCGAAGACGCCGTCTGGGTCGGCAACGAACTCGCCCGCCGCTTCGGCCTTCCGTTCTGGCAAGTCGCAGCGACGGCAACCGATGCCAACCGCTACGCACTCCGCTGGGCCCGCGCCGTCACTGGCCGCGACAAGATCCTGGTCTTCGACGGCTGCTATCACGGCACCGTCGAAGAAACGATGGTGCGCTTGAGCGATGGCAAGACCGTCCCGCGCAAAGGCCAACTCGGCAACGTACTCGACGTAGCGCGCACCACGCGCGTCGTCGAGTTCAACGACATCCCCGCGCTTGAAGCAGCGTTGGCACATGGCGACGTCGCAGCTGTCCTCGCCGAACCCGCGATGACGAACATCGGCATGGTGCTGCCCGATGCCGGATACCACGCTGCCCTGCGCCAGCTAACGCGCAAGCGCGGCACGCTCCTCATCATCGACGAAACCCACACGCTCTCGACCGGGCCCGGCGGCTACACGCGCGCGCACGGCCTTGAGCCCGACATCTTCGTCCTCGGAAAACCGGTGGCGGGCGGAATCCCATGTGCAGTATTCGGCGTCACTGCCGACGTCGCCGCGCGCATGGAACAAGCCCGCGCGAAAGCAAGCACAGGCGGACACGGCCACTCCGGCATGGGCACGACGCTCTCCGCGAACGCATTCGCGATGCATGCCATGCGCGCGAACCTCGAACACGTGATGACGGACGCGGCTTACGCGCACATGATCCGGCTCGCCGAACACCTCCGCGATCGCCTTAACGCGGTCATAAGCGATCGACGCCTACCTTGGGTAATCACCCAACTTGGCGCCCGCGTGGAATTTCAGTTTTGCGCAAAACCGCCGCGAACGGGCAACGAAGCCGAAGCCGCCTTCCACGAAACCCTCGAATGGTGCATTCACCTAGCTCTTCTTAATCGGGGTGTAATGATTACCCCCTTTCACAATATGATCCTGATCTGTCCGCTTACGACTGAAGGCGATGTCGACCGCCTCGTCGCGGCTTTGGCCGAAACGATCGACGAGTTGCGAAATGCTTGATCCGAAAAAACAACAAGACCCGCTGACCGAACTCGACACGTTCCTGAAGAAGCATCCCGACGTCGAACTTGTGCACGTCATCCTGACCGACCCCGTCGGCATACAGCGCGGCAAGGGCCTGCGCCCGCATGAGCTGAAATCGGTGTACGAAAGCGGGCGCGCGTTTCCCTCGTCGATGTTCGCGCTCACCGTCCTCGGCGAAGACGTCGAGGAAGCAGGCATGCTGTGGGAGATCGGCGACCGCGACTGCTTCGCGCATCCGATCCCAGGCACCTTGAAGCGCACGCCGTGGCTTGAGAAGACGGGCCAAGTTTACCTTGCCTTCCGCCACGACTCCGGCCCGACGGCTGGCGTCGACCCGCGCCTGCGCCTTTCCGATGTCTGCGACCGCATGAAGAAAGACGGCCTCCACCCGGTCATCGCGATCGAACTCGAATTCTACCTGCTCGACAAAGCGGCCGCGAAGGAAGGCAAGATCATCCCCGCAATGGCGCCAGGCGGTCTCTACAACGACCAGATCCAAGTCTACTCGATCCAAGAGCTCGACGATTACGATCCGTTCCTGCGCGATCTTTACGCCGCCTGCGACGCGCAAAACCTGCCGGCCGAAAGCGTGATCAGCGAATACGCGCCAGGCCAAATGGAAATCACACTGACCCACCGCGCCGACGCGCTGCAAGCCGTCGACGAAGCAACGCAGTACAAGCGCCTCGTCAAAGGCGTCGCCGAGAACCACGGCATGATCGCCTGCTTCATGGCCAAGCCGTTCTCGGAAACGGCGGGCTCCGGCATGCACATCCACCTCAGCCTGAACGACGCAAAGGGCAACAACGTTTTCGCCAGCGACGAAGCGGCAGGCAACGATCTGCTACGCCATTCGATCGGCGGCATGGCGCGCACGATCAACGACTGTATGGCGATCTTCGCGCCGAATGCGAACTCCTACCGCCGCTTTCGCCGCAACACCTACGCGCCTGTCGCACCGACCTGGGGCGTGAACAACCGCACGGTCTCGTTCCGCATTCCGGCAGGTCCGCCAAAGAGCCGCCACGTCGAACACCGCATCTCCGGCGCCGACGCAAACCCGTATCTCGCGGCGGCAGCCGTGCTCGCGGGCATGCACTACGGCATCAAGGGAAAGATCGACCCCGGCCCTGCTACGACCGGCAACGGCTACCTGACGACGACCGAAGGCTTAATGCTGAACTGGTTCGACGCGCTCGACTCGTTCGAGGACTCCGCCTTCATCAAGGACTACTTCGGCGCCGACTTCGTGAAAGTGTTCTCGGCCGTCAAGCGCGCCGAATGCGAACGCTTCTTCGCCCTGGTCACCGACTTCGATTACCGCTGGCACCTACGCACGGCTTGACGCGCGCATGGAAGATCTCGCCGCCATCGCCCTGGTCATGTTCGTCGCGTGGATCGCGTCGGGCATCGCACTCGTAGCCCTGGCGTGGCTCGCGCCAATGAGATGGAGCCGCCCGCTTCGCCTGACATTGATGCTCGTGCCGGCAGCCTTGTTTGTATTCCTCACCATCGTCCTACTTGGGGGCGGGCCGACCGCAGTTGCCGCAGCCGTTGCTGCCGCCTTCGTCGTATTTCTAAGGGTGAGGCGCGGCTGAAGAACGCGTCCGCATGCCTAGGCCGCATCGCGGTCCCGGTGCTATCAATGGCGCAATCGAACACTTCGGGAGTTCAGCCATGACCCGCGCAAACGGCTTGCATCATCTCGCAATCTCGACCGGCAACATGAAGGCGCAGATCGAGTTCTTTTCCGACGTGCTGGGCATGGAACTCGTCGCGCTCTACTGGATGCATGGCGTGCCCGGAACCTGGCACGGCTTCATGCGGTTGAACGACACGGCGTCGGTCGCGTTCGTGTTCAACGAAAAGATCCGCGACACGAAGGCCCAACTGGGCGTCAGTCACGCCGGCAACGCGGGCCTGCCGTCGGCACCCGGCACGATGCAGCACGTCGCCTTCAACGTCGACAAGCTGGACGATCTGTTGAACATGCGCGACCGCATCCGTTCCCGCGGGATAAATGTGATCGGG
>JANNEL010000565.1:0-3780 GCA_031378595.1 Alphaproteobacteria bacterium | reverse complement strand
GACACTCGTTCCACACCAGCCGCTGGGACTACGATTACACCGGTGGCGATTCCACCGGCGGCCTCAACAAACTGAAGGACAAGGTCATCGGCATCATCGGCACCGGCGCGACCGCCGTGCAATGCGTGCCCCATCTGGGCGCGGCGGCGAAACATCTCTACGTCTTCCAACGCACGCCATCGTCGATCGACGTCCGCGCGAACCGCCCGACCGACGCCGAGTGGGCAAAGTCGCTGCCGGCCGGTTGGCAGAAGGCGCGGATGGACAACTTCAACATCCTGCTTTCCGGCGGAATGCAGAAGGAAGATCTGGTCAGCGACGGTTGGACGGAAATCATCCGCAACCTGATCCTCGGCCAAGGCGCCGCGAAATACGCAGGCCGCGGTCCGCTCTCGATCGAAGATCTGGTCGAACTCGCCGACTTCGAAAAGATGGAACAAGTCCGCGCGCGCGTGGACAAGGTCGTGAAAGACCCGGCGATCGGCGAATCGCTGAAACCCTACTACCGCCAATTCTGCAAACGCCCGTGCTTCCACGACGAGTATCTGGACACGTTCAACCGGCCGAACGTGACGCTTGTCGACACGAAGGGTCACGGCGTCGATCGCATCACGGAGACGAGCGTCGTCGCGAACGGCATCGACTATCCCGTGGACTGCCTGATCTACGCGACGGGCTTCGAGGTCGGCACCGAATACACCCGCCGCTCGGGCTTCGAAGTTTACGGCCGGGGCGGCAAATCGCTGACGGAAACGTGGGGCAACGGCATGCGCACGTTCCACGGCTTCCACGTGCACGGCTTCCCGAACTGCTTCGTCATTTCGAACGTGCAGTCGGGCTTCACCGCGAACTTCCCGCACATGCTGGCCGAGCAGGCGATCCACGTCGCCCACGTCGTGAAACACTGCACGCAAAACCAAATCCGCGTTCTCGAAACGACGCCGGAGGCGGAGGAGGAGTGGGTGCAAACGATCACGAAGCTCGCGATCCTGCGCCGCAAGTTCCTCGAGGAATGCACCCCTGGCTACTACAACAACGAAGGCAAGCCGGCAGAACGCAGCGAACAAAACGGCTTCTACGGCGCAGGTCCCATCGCCTTCGTCAAAGTCCTAGAAGACTGGCGCGCCGCGGGTAAAATGAAGGGGCTTTCGCTCTCCCCGTCGTAAGGTGTCGGCGGCATGGCCTTCAAATACATGGCATTCATAAGCTACAGCCACCGCGACAAACGTTGGGGCGACTGGCTGCACCGCGCGCTTGAAGCCTATCACGTTCCCAAGCGGTTGGTCGGAACAGCAGCGCGCGACGGCGTCGTTCCTTCGAAGCTCTTTCCGGTGTTTCGCGACCGCGAGGAACTGCCTTCGTCGGCCGATTTGAACGAGCAGATTCGCGTCGCATTAGAGCAGTCGGCCTATCTTGTGGTGATCTGCACGCCGAATGCGGCACAAAGCCGTTGGGTGAACGAAGAGATCGTCGCCTTCAAGCGCATGGGACGGGAAAACCGAATCCTAGCGCTGATCGCCGAAGGCGAGCCGAATGCGGAGGGAAAGGCGGGCGTCGATGCGGCGCAGGAGTGCTTTCCGCGTGCGCTGGCATATGGGCTCGGTGCAGATGGGTCCTTGTCTGAGACGCGCCTTGAACCGATCGCGGCCGACGCCAGGCCGGACGGCGACGGCAAGGAGAACGCAAAGCTCAAGATTATCGCCGGTTTGGTCGGAGTGTCGTTTGATGCGTTGAAACAGCGCGAAATGGAAGCGCAGCGAACGCGGTTTCGAAGGTTCGCCGTGATCGCGGGCAGCGTTGCCGCGACATTCGCCGCGCTGGCAGTTTTCTCCTTCTTCCAGAGTGTGGAGGCGAGCCGACAGCGTGATGCAGCCCTGCTGCGCGAGTCGCGAATGATCGCGAGCGAATCTGGGCGGGTGTTGGAGCAAGGCGACTTCGAGCGGGCGCTCTCGATTGCGCTGGAGGCCCAACCGCCCGATGGGCGGTTGCCAGCGACGCAAGAAGGCGA
Organism: Alphaproteobacteria bacterium; assembly: GCA_031378595.1. GTDB lineage: Bacteria > Pseudomonadota > Alphaproteobacteria > Micropepsales > Micropepsaceae > SZUA-430. The sequence continues at coordinate 1,772 of JANNEL010000565.1, read as the reverse complement.
ATTCGCGTTGATCGGCGCGCTTGGTCAAGTTGCATCGGCGGTAATTCTGAACAGCGGGGCGCGTAGCGGTTACGGGTCGCTGGCGGCCTCGTCCTTCACCCCGGACGGCGCGAGAGTTTTGACCGCGGGCTGGAACGGAGACGCTACACTGTGGGATGCGGCGAAGGGGATTCCACTGTGGCAAGTTCACCACGACGGCCCGCTTGAAGTCGCAAGCGTCAGCCCCGACGGCCGGTGGATCGTCACCGGATCCCAAGACCACACAGCCAAGCTATGGAACGCTTCCGACGGGGCAACGATTGGCCGCCCGTTGGCGCACGATGGGGTCGTTGTCGCGGCGTCCTTCAGCCCCGACTCCAAATATGCGGTCACAGTGTCGGTTCATACGAGCGCGCGCGTATGGGAGGCTGCGACCGGTCGCGAAGTCGGGACCGCCATTGCCGTCAAGGGCATACGCGTTGCTGAGTTCAGCAAGGACGGTCGGCGCATTGTCACCGCGTCGGAGCAGGCCGGGGTTCAGCTCTGGGATGCCGAGACGCATCTGCCGGTGGCGCAACCTTGGCCGGTGAAGGGCAGCGCAGCGCCGATTGCGCTCAGCGCGGACGGCAAGCGCATCGCACTCGTTACGGCGACAAACACCGCGACGATTTTCGACCTTTCGACGCGCCAACGCGTGGGCCGAGAGATTCGCCACGAGGATGCGATCCAGTCGCTCGCGTTCAGCGCGGACGGCACACGACTTCTGTCGAGTTCGAACGACAAAACGGCGCGCCTGTGGAATGCGGCGACGGGTGAGCCGGTTGGCGCGCCGATGCGCCATGACGGCATGATTTGGAAGGCAGCCTTTAGCCCCGACGGTACTTTGGTCGGCACCGCGTCGACCGACGATAACGCGCGTGTTTGGGACGCATTCAGCGGTGCGCCGGTTAGCGCCGCGTTGCGTCACGAGGGCCGCGTGATTGCGGTTTCCTTTGCGCCCGACAGCCGCCGATTGTTGACGACGTCCGAGGACGGGACGGCGCGGATTTTCGATGTCGCAACGCGAGCCCCGGTTCAGTTCGAAGTACGCCACGACATCAATATCGAGGCGGCGTCCATTAGTCCGGACGGCCGAACGATCCTGACCTCGTCGTGGGACGGCACGGCGCGGCTGTGGAACGCCGGCACCGGGGCTGCAATCGGCGAACCGATGAAGCACGGTGGCGAAGTCAACGCCGCCGTGTTCAGTGCGGACGGTTCGCGGGTGGCGACAGCGTCACGTGATGGAACCGCCCGAATCTGGTTCGCCGACAGCGGAAAGCCGGCTGGACAGCCGATCGAGCATGGCGACGATGTCCGGCTCGTCGCGTTCAGCCAAACGGGGGATCGGATCGCCACTGTCGGATGGCGCGGTGCGGCGCGCGTCTTCGCAGTCGCGACGGGAAAACCACTGACGCCCGCCATGAAGAACGGTTCGCTGTCGCCGCAAGCCTTGACCTTCAGCCCGGACGGACGTCGGCTGTTGGTCGCAAGTTCCGATAGCGCCGCGATCTGGGATGCGGCAACGGGCAAGCTCGCCATGCGCCTTGCCGTCGATCACAACGCCAATCTCACGGCGGCCGCGTTCAGTCCCGACGGCACGAAGGTCTTGACGGCGGGCAAGAGCGACGGCGCACAGATTTGGAACGCCGCGACGGGGCAAAAACTCGTCACGATGGGCGAGACTATGAACCTTTCGACCGCCGGCTTCAGTCCGGACGGAACGAAGGTGGTCGCGTCGGCGTACTTTCCGG
>JANNEL010000545.1:0-8240 GCA_031378595.1 Alphaproteobacteria bacterium | reverse complement strand
AAGCGGCGCCAGGCGCGTGAAGATGTTGGACCGATGACGCATTCCTCCTCGCAGCTTCCGTTTCCGTTCGAAGAACGGCGCAGTTTTGCGCGCGAGGATTTTGTGCCAGGCGCCACCAACGAAGCGGCGCTGGCCTTTGTCGATGCTTGGCCGCAGTGGCCTCAGCGCGTGTGTGCTTTGTGGGGCGCGACGGGGAGCGGGAAAACGCACTTGGCGCAAATTTGGCGTGCGCAGGCAGAGGCGATCGAGCTTCGCGAATTGACGCGTGAAATGATTGCGGGGCTAGCGCCTGGTGGTGCGTTCTTGCTCGACGATGCGGATCGCAGTGAAAACGGAGCGGCGCTTTTTCACCTGATCAACTTCGTCAATCAGACGTCCGGTTGGCTTCTCATGACGGGGCAAGAGGCGCCACAGCGGTGGGTGACCACCGTGCCCGATCTTCATTCCCGGTTAACTGCCGTGCCGGGGGTGCTGCTCGAGGCGCCCGATGAGGCCTTGATTGCGCGGGTTTTGCTCAAGCTTTTCGCGGACCGGCAACTTAAGCTTCCCGAAGCCTTAATCGACTATCTTGCACCCAGGCTAAGGCGCTCGTTTGCCGAGGCGGAACGCATCGTCGTTCTGATCGACACGCTGGCGCTGCAACAAAAACGCAATATTTCCGTCGAGATCGGCGTGCAGGCTTTGCGCCAACTTGAGGCCGAGCGTTCGGCTGACAACGGATAGGGGTATGGTCTAGGGTCGCGCCGGCTTTTGGGAAGCCAGCGTTGTTGGGTAGTTTGATGGATAATACGTCTTCGAAACGCGACTCGCCCGTGACGGCGGCGCCCACACCGGTGCCGCGGCGGGAGACGCGCGCGAGCACGAAGCCGATCGATCCGAAAGCGCCGGAGCGGCTGATCAACCGCGAGCTGTCGTGGCTTGCGTTCAACACGCGCGTTTTGGAAGAGGCGAAGAACGAGCGCCATCCGCTGCTCGAACGTTTGCGCTTCTTGGCGATCTCGGCCGCGAACCTAGACGAGTTCTATATGGTGCGCGTCGCTGGTCTCAAAGGCATGGTGACCGCGAACGTCGGCACGCTGTCGGACGATGGGCGGCGGCCGCAGCAACAGCTCGACGCGATCAATGCGATGGCGTCGGATTTGATGGCGCAGCAGCAGCGCACGTGGCTCGCGCTGAGCGGACTGTTGCGCAAAGCGGGTATCGCGGTCGTCGAACCGAAGGAACTGACCGACGCAGACCGGCAATGGCTCGACCAGAAATTCATGGCCGAGGTTTATCCGGTGCTGACGCCGCTTGCGGTGGATCCGGCGCATCCCTTTCCGTTTCTGCCCAATATGGGTTTGGCGCTCGCGTTGCAGCTGAGGCGCAAGGACGGGCGCGAGATGGATGCGCTGATCCCGATTCCGGGGCAGGTGGCGCGGTTTATCCGTCTGCCGCAGCAGCCCGTGAACGGCGAAGCGCCGACCGCGCGGTTCATCCCGCTGGAAAAGGTCATCGGCGAGTTCATGGACCGGCTGTTCCCGGGCTATGAGGTCGTCGGCCGCGGATGCTTCCGCGTGCTGCGCGACAGCGATATCGAGGTCGCCGAGGAAGCCGAAGATTTGGTACGCTGGTTCGAAGGTGCGTTGAAGCGGCGCAAACGCGGCAGCGTGATCCGGCTCAAGTTCGAAGCCTCCATGCCGGACGATCTGCGCGCCTTCATCACCGACCATATGGGGCTGAAAGAGCACGAACCGGTGAACGTCGAAGGCATCTTGGGCCTCGCCGACACCAGCAAGCTCATCATCGACGAACGGCCGGATTTGAACTTCAAGACGTACACGCCGCGCTTTCCGGAGCGCATTCGCGAGTTCAACGGCGATTGTTTCGCGGCAATCCGGGCGAAAGATCTGATCGTCCATCACCCGTTCGAGTCGTTCGACGTGGTCGTGCAGTTTTTGCGCCAGGCGGCGGCCGATCCGGATGTGCTGTCGATCAAGCAAACGCTCTATCGCACCGGCAACGATTCGCCGGTGGTGAAGGCGTTGATCGAGGCGGCGGAGGCGGGAAAATCGGTGACTGCGATCGTCGAGCTGAAGGCGCGCTTCGACGAGGCGGCAAACATCCGCTGGGCACGCGACATGGAACGCGCCGGCGTGCAGGTCGTGTTCGGCTTCATGCAGTTGAAGACGCACGCGAAGCTGTCGCTTGTGGTGCGGCGCGAGAGCGGCGGCGTGCGCACGTACACGCATTTCGGCACCGGCAATTATCACGCGACGACGGCAAAGATTTATACCGACCTTTCGCTGTTCACGGCGGATCCGGCGCTTGGGCGCGACGCGGGCCGCGTGTTCAATTTCATCACCGGTTACGCGGAGCCGTCGCATCTTGAGAAGCTGGCGGTGTCGCCGCTCAATCTGCGCCGGACGTTGCTTGAACACATCGATCGTGAGATCGCGCATGTGAAGGCGGGACGGCCGGGACACATTTGGGCGAAGCTGAACGCGCTCGTTGATCCGGCCGTGATCGACGAACTCTACCGGGCGAGCCAAGCCGGGGTGAAGATCGAGCTCGTGGTGCGCGGTATTTGTTGCCTCAGACCCGAAGTTCCGGGCCTGTCGGAAAACATTAGGGTCAAGAGCATTGTCGGGCGGTTTTTGGAGCACGCGCGCGTCGTTTGCGTCGGCAACGGGCATGGGTTGCCGAGCCCCGATGCGAGCGTGTACATCTCCTCCGCCGATTGGATGCCACGCAATCTGGACCGCAGAGTCGAGGTGCTGGTGCCGGTCGAAAACCCAACAGTGCACGAACAGGTGATGGGCCAAATCATGTCCGCCAATCTGCGCGACGTCGCACAAAGCTGGCATCTGCATGCAGACGGCAGCTACACGCGCGCGCCGGGCTTCGACGCGAAGGATGCGTTGAACGCGCACGACTACTTCATGACGAACCCGAGCCTTTCGGGGCGCGGCGGCAAGGGCTTGGCCAAGGACAAGAAGGCGGGCGGCCGCGGCCGTTCCAAGGGGCAGTAGGCTCATTATGGCGGGAGCGCCGGTCGCCGTCGTCGATATCGGATCGAACTCGGTACGCCTTGTCATCTACGACCGGATGTGGCGCAGCCCTGCGACGCTCTTCAATGAAAAATCTCTGTGCGCGATCGGCCGGCACATGGTGTCGACCGGGATGCTCGACGATGAGGGCACCGAGGCTGCACTGTCCGCGCTGAAGCGGTTTCGCGAGATCACCACGGGGCTTGGCATTGCGCGCGTCGATGCGGTGGCGACGGCGGCCGTGCGCGACACGAAGAACGGCAACGAGTTCGTGGCGCGCGCGCGCGACGCCTTGGGTTCGCCGGTCAAGATTTTGACGGGCGAGGAAGAAGCGCGGCTAGCGACCGAAGGCGTCCTCGCGGCTATTCCTGATGCCGATGGCGTCGTCGGCGACCTTGGCGGCGGTAGTTTGGAGTTGGCATTCGTTTCCGGCGGCAAGCAGGCGGAAGGCCTGTCGCTGCCGTTCGGGCCGCTTCGGCTTATGGACGCATCCGACGGCAAGATCGAGCGCGCACGCGCCATGGTGGATGAGGGTCTGGAGAAACTCCCGGGCCTCGACAAGCTGAAAGGCAAGGCGCTCTATGCCGTCGGCGGCGTTTGGCGCAACATCGCGCGCATTCACATGGAAGATCAGCAGCATCCGATCCGCGTGCTGCACCACTACGAAATTCCGCGCGACCGGGCGGTGAGCTTTACGCAGTTCGTTTCCGGCCTGTCGCGCAAATCGCTTGAGACGACGTCCGGCGCGACGCGGCGGCGTGCGGAGGCCATTCCCTACGGCGCGGTCGTGATGGAGCGACTTCTGAAAGCGGCGAAACTCGATCGCGTGGTGATCTCGGCATTCGGTCTGCGCGAGGGCGTGTTATTCGCGAAACTTGCAGCCGAGGAGCGGGCGAAGGATCCGTTACTCGCCGCCTGCGAAGAAATGGCAGTGCGGACGGGGCGCGAGGCCGCGCTTGGCCGTGCGCTCGACAAGTGGACGGCGCCGTTGTTTCCTGGGCTCGACAAAGGGCTCGACCGGTTGCGGCGGGCGGCGTGCTTCTTGGCGGACACCGGCTGGCGCGGCCACCCCGATCACCGTGCCGAGCAAGCGTTCACCGACGTATTGAACGCGCCGTTCATCGGTATCGACCACTCGGGGCGTGGCGTGTTGGCGCTTTCGATGTTCCACCGTTATGGCGGCAACGACGAGCGCGTCGTCAAGCGGCTGCAGCGGTTCGTGGGCGAAGAGGCCGCGCACACGGCGCGCACGATCGGGCTCGCGTTGCGTGCGGCGATGGTGATGGCGGGGCCTGCGCCGGATTTGCTGAGCGAGACGTCGGTGAAGCTCACGCCGAACGCGCTGGTCGTGAATATCCCGAAGGCGCATCAAGGCCTTGTCGCCGAGGCGATTACGAAGCGGCTGGACGCGCTCGCCCACGCGCTCGACCGCACGACGCGGATCGAGCTCAAATAGCTGCGCGGGTGTTGAGTCAGCCGCACACCAAGCCACGAAGTAGAAAGGGATTCACAAAGAAGAGAGAACGGGCGCTTCGCGCCCAACTATTTGTTCGTCTGGCGACTGCACCAGCTTGCGAGCATGGTGCTGCCTCTTTGTGAAGTCTTTTCTACTTCGTGGCTTGGTGTGAGGCTGACTCAACACGGGCCAAACGCGATCATTTCTCGACGGCGACGACGGAGGCTCTGCGGTCGCGGATCGTCAGAGCGATGCGGCCGTGCTTCAGCTCCAAAGCGGCGTCGCCGAAGATTTCGCGGCGCCAGCCTTGAAGGGCGGGCACGTCGGCATGATCGTCGGCTGCGATTTGATCGAGGTCGCTGGAGGAAGCGATCAGCTTCTGCGCGACCCCGTGCGCTTCGCATTGGATCTTCAAAAGCACGCGCATCATGTCGCCCAAGACCGGCGGCACGGCCGGCGGCGGTCCGCGGTCCATGTCGGGGACGGCGGAAGCGGGCAGGGCGAGGCCGCCTTTGACGGCTTCGATCAGGCTGTTGGCTGCTCTCGAGTTTGCGAAGCCGCGGGGGATGCCGCGTAACGCGTCGAGATCTTCCGTCGACTGGGGCGCTTGGGCCGCGATCTCGAACAGCGCTTCGTCCTTCATCACGCGGCTACGCGGGACATCGCGTTCTTGCGCGACGCGTTCGCGCCAGGCGGCGATTTCCATGAGCACGGCCGTGAAGCGGCGGTTGCCGCCGCGCATCTTCAGCCTGCGCCAGGCTTCCTCGGGTTTCAGTTCATAGGTTTCAGGTGCGCGCAGGACGCCGAGCTCTTCTTCCAACCAATGCGAGCGGCCGGACTTGTCGAGTTGCTTCTTGAGCGACTCGTACACGCGGCAGAGATGCGTCACGTCGGAGAGCGCGTAGTGCAGCTGCTTGTCGCTCAAAGGGCGGCGCGACCAATCGGTGAAGCGCGACGACTTGTCGATCTGCGCGTGGGCGAGCTCGCGCACCAGCGTCTCGTACGCCGCCGAGTCGCCGAAGCCGCAGACCATGGCGGCGACCTGGGTGTCGAACAGCGGGTTCGGGATCAGGTCGGCCTGGTGAAAGAAGATTTCGACGTCTTGGCGGGCAGCGTGAAAAACCTTGATGACCGACGGTGTCTTGAAGAGTTCGTGAAGCGGTTTCAGATCGATGCCGGGAGCGAGCGGGTCCACGACGACGGCAAATCCGGGAATCGCAGCTTGCAGCAGACACAGCTTCGGCCAGTAGGTGGAGTCGCGCATAAACTCCGTGTCGATTGCGACATAGGGCGCCTCGACGAAGCGGGAACAAGCGGCCGCAAGCTCGTCGTTCGAGGTGATGACTGTGACCAAATCTCGTACCCTTGACAGGTGGCGCGGGGCGACCCCACAAGGGGCGCCCTTTAAGCCCTGTTTTGCCAGAAGATCAAGGAATTCCCATGCACCGCTATCGCACGCACACCTGCGGCGAATTGCGCGCCTCGCACGTCGGCGGAAGCGCTCGCATCTCAGGCTGGGTCCACCGGCGGCGCGATCACGGCGGGCTCGTCTTCATCGACCTGCGCGACAACTACGGGCTGACGCAGTGCGTTGTGGAGCCCGATAGCCCCGCGTTCAAGGGTGTGGACGCGCTGCGTTCGGAGTTCGTGGTGACGTTTACGGGCCGCGTCGTGGCCCGTCCCGGCGATACCGTCAACAAGGACCTTTCCACCGGCGAAATCGAACTGCGCATTGACGAGGTCGAGCTGCAGGGTGCGGCGGGCGAGTTGCCGGTGCCGGTGTTCGGCGACCAGGAATACCCGGAAGAACAGCGGCTGAAGTACCGGTTCCTCGATTTGCGACGCGACAGGTTGCACAAGAACATCCTTCTGCGCTCGAACGTGATCACGAGCTTGCGCCGGCGTATGGTCGCGCAGGGCTTCACCGAGTTTCAAACGCCGATCTTGACCGCCTCGTCGCCGGAGGGCGCGCGCGACTTCCTCGTGCCGTCGCGGCTACATCCGGGCAAGTTCTACGCGCTGCCGCAGGCGCCGCAGCAGTTCAAGCAGTTGATCATGGTCGCCGGCTTCGACCGTTACTTCCAGATCGCGCCGTGCTTTCGCGACGAAGATGCGCGCGCGGACCGGTCGCCCGGCGAGTTCTATCAGCTCGACCTTGAGATGAGCTTCGTCACGCAGGAAGACGTGTTCGCGGCAGTGGAGCCCGTGCTTGCCGGTGTGTTCCAGGAATTTGCAAACGGGCGCTCGATCAGCCCATCGCAGTTCGTGCGGATTCCTTACGCCGAGTCGATGTTGAAATACGGGTCCGACAAGCCCGATCTTCGCAATCCGATCGTGATCGCGGATGTGAGTGCTGAGTTCGCGGATGCGACCGTCGAGTTCAAGGCGTTCAAGGGTGTCATCGCCTCGGGCGGTGTCGTGCGCGCGATTCCGGCACCAGGCGCCGGCGCACAGCCGCGTTCGTTCTTCGACAAGCTGAACGATTGGGCGCGCACCGAGATGAAGGCGCCGGGCCTCGGCTACGTCACGTTCGAGGAAGAGGGCGGTAAGCTCTCCGGCAAGGGGCCGATCGCGAAATTCATTCCCGAGCCTGTGCTCGCACGCATCGCGTCGAAAGCCGGCGTGAAGGCAGGCGACGCGGTGTTCTTCTCAGCCGGCAAGGCGGACGCTGCGGCGAAACTCGCAGGTGCGGCGCGCATTCGCATCGGCAACGAACTCGGGCTCAAAGCCTCGCCCTATTACGATTTCCATTTCTGCTGGATCGTCGACTTTCCGATGTACGAGTGGAACGAGGAAGAAAAGAAGATCGACTTTTCTCACAACCCGTTCTCGATGCCGAACTTCGAGCATGAGGCTTTCTTGAAGCTCGACAACGGCGATCAGAAAACGATCCTCGATATGAAGGCGTTTCAGTACGACATCGTTTGCAACGGGATCGAACTGTCGTCGGGTGCTATCCGCAACCACAAGCCCGAAATCATGATGAAGGCGTTCGAGATCGCGGGCTATCCGGCGGCAACGGTCGAGCAGAAATTCGGCGGGATGTTGAACGCGTTCCGCTATGGCGCACCGCCGCACGGTGGCACGGCGCCTGGCGTCGATCGCATCGTGATGCTGATCGCGGGTGAAGAGAACCTGCGCGAAGTCACGATGTTCCCGATGAACCAAAAGGCCGAAGACCTGATGATGGGCGCGCCGAGCGACGTGACACCCAAGCAATTGCGCGAGCTCAATATCCGCGTCGTGGCGCCGGAGCCCAAGCCCGCGACTTAAGCGGTGACGACGGCCGCTACTGAGGAAATGTAGCGGATCAGCGCCGGCGAGTAGCGCGAGCGGTTGGCTGCGAGGTGCTGCTTCATCACAGGGCTCTTGTCCAAGGCGTCCTTGATGAAGCTTTGCAGCGCCGCGCGGTTGTCGCGGCCGAGGCTTGCGATTGTGACCGCTATCTGTTCGAGGTGGTTTAGGAAGAGCTCCGCGATCGTGATCACGCGGTCATATTCCGCATCGCTTGGCTCGATCGACGCGCCCTCGAAAAAGAAGCGCCGCAGATACGGATGGGCGACGAGGTGCGTACGAAAACTGGATGCTTGGTCGTACAACGCCGCATGCGCTGAGCTGCGGAGCGACAGCTCCACTTGACGGAGCTGCATGATGACGAGTGCTAGGCCGACGACCGTGACCGCGAGGCCGCCGAACGCGGCGTAAGTCTGCCACAGCGCTGGGTCGAACTCAGACATTGGACGTGCCCACTACGG
>JANNEL010000541.1:0-5486 GCA_031378595.1 Alphaproteobacteria bacterium | reverse complement strand
ATTGCTGTCGCGATCATGGTTCCGCTGGCGAACGCGCTTTGCGTGATCGTACTCATGCGCCACGCGGGCGAAGGCGGCGCCGAATTCAAGATGCTGGCGACACAACTCGCGCGCAACCCGCTGATCCTCGCGTGCCTCGCGGGCATCGTGGTGCAGCTCGTTGGCTTGCCGATCCCCAAAGTCGCAGCCACGACCGTCGATCTGATCGGGAAGGCGGCACTCCCGCTCGGATTGCTCGCCGTCGGCGCCAGCCTCGACCTCGGCGATGCACGTTCGCGCCCGGGGCCACTCGTTGCCGCGACCTTGCTGAAGCTCATCGTGATGCCGGCACTCGTCGCCGGAGGTGCGTTGTTGTTAGGCGTCACGGGCGCCGCCAAAGTGGCCGCCCTGATCTGCGCAGCCGTCCCAGGCGCCTCCTCGTCCTACATCCTCGCGCGCCAACTCGGCGGCGATGCGCCGCTCATGGCAAACATAACGACGGCGCAAACGCTTGCGGCGATGCTAACCATGCCGATGATGTTGTGGGTTTTGGCTTGATCGCGGCTTGCGCACGCGAAAGCGCCCCCCTATACCCACCCCCGCGATGACCGGCTTGTTCGCCCGCCAACACCTACTCGCCATCGCGCCTTTGACGCGCCAAGAGATAGAGTCGTTGTTGGACTTGGGCGCCGAATACGTCGACCTAAACCGCCAAATTCAGAAGAAGCGCGACACGCTCCGCGGCCGCACGCTCATCAATCTGTTCTTCGAACCGTCGACCCGCACGCAATCCTCGTTCGAACTCGCGGGCAAACGCCTCGGCGCCGACACGATGAACATGTCGGTCAACCAATCGTCTCTGAAGAAGGGCGAAACACTGATCGACACGGCGATGACGCTGAACGCGATGCGCCCCGACATCATCGTGATCCGCCACCAGGATTCGGGCGCGGTCGCGCTGCTCGCGGACAAAGTCTCCTGCTCGGTTGTGAACGCCGGCGACGGCGCGCATGAGCACCCGACGCAAGCGCTGCTCGACGCGCTCACGATCCGCCGCCGTTTGGGCAAGATTGAGGGTCTGACCGTCGCGATCTGCGGCGACGTGATGCACAGCCGAGTCGCCCGCTCGAACGTGCATCTGCTCACGAAGCTCGGCGCCCGCGTCCGCCTGGTCGCCCCGCGCACATTGATGCCGGCGGGCGCCGCAAGCTGGGGCGCCGAAATCTTCACCGACATGCGCGAGGGCCTAAAGGGCGCCGACATCGTGATGATGCTGCGCCTGCAGATGGAGCGGATGACCGGCTCGTTCCTGCCGTCGCAGCGCGAGTATTTCCACTTCTACGGTCTTGATCGCGAAAAACTGGCGCTCGCCAAGCCCGGCGCGCTCGTCATGCATCCGGGCCCGATGAACCGCGGCGTCGAAATCGACAGCGCCATCGCCGACGACATCGACCGCAGCCTCATCCACGAACAAGTCGAAATGGGCGTCGCCGCCCGCATGGCGGTACTGGATGCGCTCGCGCGCCAACTGCCGAATGCGGAGCGCAAATCGTGAAGCGTACCGCCTTCATCAACGCACGCCTGATCGACCCGGCAACAAACCTCGACGCCACCGGCGCGCTGCTCGTCGAGGACGGCAAGATCGCTGATTTGGGTCCGCGCCTCTTCAAAGACGGCAAACCCGCAAATGCCGATATCGTGGATTGCGGTGGCCAAGTGCTCGCACCCGGCCTCATCGACCTGCGTGTCTTCACCGGTGAGCCCGGCGCTGAACACCGCGAGACACTCGCCTCAGCGGGCGAATCCGCAGCCGCCGGCGGCGTCACCTCGTTCGCGATGATGCCGGTCACCGACCCAGTGATCGACGACGCAGCGCTCGTCGACTTCATCAAACGCCGCGCCGCCGCGAACGCAAAGGTCAGCGTCTATCCAACCGCGGCCCTCACCCAAGGCCTCAAAGGCACGCAGATGGCCGAGATCGGTCTTCTGCAGGAAGCGGGTGCCATCGCGTTCACCGACGCCGACCGCACGATCGCCTCGACGCTCATCATGCGCCGCTGCCTAACCTACGCTGCAAACTTCGACGCGCTCGTAATCGCGCATGCCGAAGATCCCGCCTTGGCAGGCGTCGGCCACATGAACGAAGGCGCCTTTGCGGCCCGCATGGGCGTAGGCGGCATCCCGCCCGCGGCGGAGGCGATCATCGTCGAGCGCGACATGCGCCTCGTCGAACTGACTGGCGCCCGTTATCACCTGGGCCAAGTCTCGACCGCAGCCGCTCTTGAAATAATCGCCAAGGCAAAATCGCGGGGCCTGCCCGTCACCTGCGCCGTCTCCGCGCATCACCTCGTGCTCAACGAACAAGACGTCGGCGAATACAAGACGTTCGCCAAAGTCTCCCCGCCCTTGCGCTCTGAAGACGATCGCAAGGCGATGGTCGAAGGCGTGCGCGCCGGCACGATCGACGCCATCGTCTCCAGCCATGACCCGCAAGCACCCGAAACAAAGCGCCTACCCTTCGCGCAAGCGGCCTATGGCACCGTCGGCCTTGAAACGTTGCTGCCCGCCGCGTTGTCGCTCCACCACGCGGACGGCCTCTCGCTAATCGACATACTGCGCCGCCTTACACTGGAGCCGGCGAAACTCCTGCGCCTGACCTCTGGCCGCCTCGCCAAGGGTGCGCCCGCGGACTTAGTTGTGTTCGATCCGGGGTCTCCTCGAAAGATCGATCCGACCGAATTCCGTTCCCGCTCCAAAAACTCGCCGTTCAAAGGCAGGTTGATGCAGGGCCGCGTGTCGCGCACAGTGGTCGGCGGCACCATCGTCTTCGCGGGCTGACAAATGCTCGAATCTCTTCTCGCCCTCGCAGGCGGCTATCTACTGGGCTCGATCCCCTTCGCCTACCTCGTGACACTAGCCTTTGGTCTTGGCGACATTCGCCAAGTCGGCTCCGGAAACGTGGGCACGACGAACGTCCTGCGCACCGGCAACAAACTCGCGACTGCGCTCACGCTGATCGGCGATGTCGGCAAAGGCATCGTCGCCGTACTGATCGCCAAGCAATACGGCGACGTGCCGGCGATGGCCGCAGCACTCGGCGCATTCGCGGGTCACTGCTTCCCTGTCTGGCTGAACTTCAAGGGCGGCAAAGGCATTGCGACCTGTCTCGGCATCCTCGCCGCGCTGAGCTGGCCCGTCGCTCTACTCGCCTTCGGCACATGGCTCGTCACCACCGCAATAGGACGCATCTCGTCGCTCTCGGCTTTGGTCGCAGCCGTCGTGTCGCCGGTCTACATGGCCTTCTTCGGTCCCTGGCCCTACACGGTTGGCGCGACAATCCTCGCCGCGCTCATTTTCGTCACCCATCGCGAAAACATCGCCCGCCTCTTGAAGGGCGAGGAGCCTCGGATCGGCGCCAAGAAAGCCTAGGATTCGCGCGACCAACCGCAAGACATCATGTCGCCAGAATCCGTGGCCAACCTCCCAAAAATGGATGACACGACGACAATTGGCGACAACGAACGCCTAGCGCGTCTGCGCCTGATCCGCGCCAACAACATTGGCGCGGTGACGTTCTGGGCGTTGCTGGAACGCTATGGCGATGCGGCGACCGCACTGGCCGCGTTGCCGGACCTTGTGCGCAGATCGCGCAGCACGCGGCCGATCAAACTCCTCACTGAGCAAGACGCGACAGCAGAATTCGAGCGCGCAGCGAAAGCGGACGCGCGAATCCTTGTGCATGGGGAGCCGGATTATCCTCGCGGCCTAACCGAGCTCGACGCGCCGCCGCCCGTCGTCACGGTCCGTGGGAACCCAAAGCTGTTCGCGCTCGATACGATCGCCATCGTCGGCGCGCGCAACGCCTCCGCACTCGGACAGCGTTTCGCACGCGACATTGCCCGCGATTTGGGAGCCGCCGGCGTCGTCATCGCTTCAGGCCTTGCGCGCGGCATCGATACCGCCGCCCACAAGGGCAGTCTGCCCACGGGCACAATCGCGGTCATGGCGGGCGGCGTCGACGTCGTCTACCCGCCGGAGAACCAAGCCCTCTACGACGAGATCGCAGCAAAGGGCGCCGTCATCTCCGAAATGCAGATGGGTCAACAACCGACCGCGCAGCACTTCCCGCGCCGCAATCGCATCATTTCGGGCCTAGCGCGCGGCGTGGTCGTCGTCGAGGCGACGCTGAACTCGGGCTCCCTGATCACGGCTCGACTCGCCGGGGAGCAGGGCCGCGACGTGTTCGCGGTGCCAGGCTCGCCGCTCGACCCCAGGGCCAAGGGAACGAACGGGCTGCTCCGCCACGGCGCCATCTTGACTGAGAGCGCCGAGGACGTTTTGAACGCCTTCGGCCCCCGCCAACCGGCTCCAAAGCCGAAGCCCAAATCCAACCCGACAGCGGTCGCGATCCTCCAAAATACGGACGCGCTGCAGCGCGAGATTCTGAAGCAACTGGGACCCGCTCCGGTTGAAATAGACGAGCTGGTTCGACTCCTCGGCGCATCACCCGCGGAGGTCTCGGCAGCCATCCTAGACCTCGAATTTGCCGGTCAGTTAACCCGGCATCCCGGCCAAAGAATATCGGCATCGGTCGGACGTTAATGATTTAACAATTTGAATTATATAGAGTTTTTCGGGCAGCGACGCAGCCCCACATTGCCGTTGGTTGACACCCTAACCAGATTCAGACCAGTGTCCCGCCCCCAAAAGGGCCCCCCAAACGAAAAGAGTTAGAGTTGGCCGCAAGCAATGTCGTGATCGTGGAGTCGCCAGCGAAGGCGAAGACGATCAACAAGTACCTCGGCAATACTTATAAGGTGTTGGCGTCCTACGGCCACGTGCGCGACCTGGCCGAGGAAGACGGCTCCGTCCAACCCGACAATGACTTCAAGATGTCTTGGGAAATCCAGGACCGGGCGGGCAAACACCTCAACGAAATCACCGCTGCCGTCAAAGGCGCGAAAAAACTGATCCTGGCCACCGACCCCGACCGCGAGGGCGAGGCCATCTCCTGGCATTTGCTGGAGGTTTTAAAGGAAAAAAAGGTCCTGAAGGACGTCGCGGTCGAACGCGTCGTGTTCAACGCGATCACCAAGGCCGCCGTCACCGAGGCGATGGCCAATCCGCGCCAGATCGACGCCGAACTGGTCGACGCCTATCTGGCCCGCCGCGCGCTCGACTATCTCGTCGGCTACAACCTCGCGCCGATCCTGTGGCGCAAGCTGCCGGGCGCCCGCTCGGCCGGCCGCGTGCAATCGGTCGCCCTTCGTCTCGTCTGCGAGCGTGAGATGGAGATCGAGAAATTCAAGCCGCAGGAATACTGGACCGTCGACGCTCTGCTGAAAACGCCGTCCGGCGACAACATGTCGGCGCGCCTGACGAAACTGAACGGCGAAAAGCTCGACAAGTTCTCGCTGCCAAACGAAACAACCGCCGAAGCCGCGCGCCGCGCGGTCGAATCCGGCAAGTTCTCCGTCGCCAGCGTCGAGTCGAAGCCTGCGCGCCGC
>JANNEL010000503.1:0-3535 GCA_031378595.1 Alphaproteobacteria bacterium | reverse complement strand
GAGTTGATGAAGCTTGGCCGCGATATGGATTTCCCGCTTGAAGGTTTGCACACCGAGACGGGGCCCGGTGTTTTGGAAGCGGCGATCGAGTATTGCGAAGCGGTTGCTGCCGCTGATCGCGCGGCGTTGTTCAAGACGTTTTGCAAAGTGGTGGCAGAACGGCGAGGGCTCATGGCGACCTTTATGGCGAAGTGGTCGCGCGACTGGCCGGGGCAATCGGGTCATCTGCACGTGTCGCTCAACGACAAAAAGGGCAAGTCGGCGTTTTACGACGAGAAAGGGGCGCATCACATGTCGGATACGATGCGCTGGTTCGTCGGCGGGCAGCAGAAGCTGATGCCGGAGTTGCTCGCGATGATCGCGTGCACGGTGAACTCGTACACGCGATTGATTCCAGGTTTTTGGGCGCCGACGGATGCGACGTGGGGCTTTGAGAACCGGACGTGCGCGCTGCGCGTGATCGGCGGGTCGGCGAAGAGCCAGCGGGTCGAATACCGGATCGCGGCGGCGGACATCAATCCGTACATCGCGCTCGCCGGCGCGATTGGGTCCGGTCTGTGGGGGATCGAGAACAAGGTCGAGCCGGACGCTGCGATCGAGGGGAATGCCTACGAGAAGAAATTTCCAAAGAGCCGAGCTTTGCCGCGGACATTGTATGAAGCGGCCGAACGGTTGGAGGCGTCGAAGCCGGCGCGCAGTCTGTTCGGCGACGCGTTCGTGGAGCACTATGCGGCGACGCGGAAATGGGAAGAGCGCGAGTTCCGCAAGGCGATCACCGATTGGGAATTGGCGCGGTATTTCGAGATTATCTGAGGTCATCATGACAGATATCGTTTGTATTTCGCCAATCGACGGGCGGGAGGTGGCGCGCCGGCCGGTCGCCAGCGACGCTCAGATCGATGCGGCGCTGAAAGCGGCGCGCGCGGCGCGTCGGGAATGGGCGAAGGTTTCGATCAAGGATCGCTGCGCGTTCGCGTTCAAGTTCATGGACGCGATGATGGCCATGAACCAGGAGATCGTGCCCGAGCTTGCCGAGCAGATGGGGCGGCCGGTTAGGTTCGGCGGCGAGTTTCGTGGGTTCGAAGAGCGCGTGCGCTATATGGCGATGATCGCCGAGGATTCGCTGAAGCCTGTGTTGCCGGCCGATCCGAAGGTGGGCTTCAAGCGGATGATCAAACGCATGCCGGCTGGCATCGTGCTCGTGGTCGCGCCTTGGAACTATCCGTATCTGACGGCGGTGAACACGATCGTGCCGGCGTTGATTGCGGGCAATGCCGTGGTTTTGAAGCATGCGTCGCAGACGATCTTGGTCGGTGAGCGGTTCGACCAAGCAATGAAGAAAGCCGGTGCGCCGAAAGGGTTGTTCACGAATATCGTGCTCAGCCACGATCAGACGACGCACATTTTGTCGTCCGGGTCGGTCGATCATGTGAACTTCACGGGCTCGGTCGAAGGCGGTAAGGCGATCGAACGCGCAGCGGCTGGCACGTTCACCACCATGGGACTCGAGCTCGGCGGTAAGGATCCGGCGTATGTGCGGGCTGACGTGAAGCTCGACCACGCGATCGAAAACTTGGTCGATGGCGCGTTCTACAACTCCGGCCAATGTTGCTGCGGGATCGAGCGCATCTATGTGCACGAAGCCGTGTACGACAAATTCCTGGACGGGTTCGTGAACCTCACGCGGCAATACGTGCTGGGCAATCCGATGGACGAGAAGACGACCTTGGGGCCGATGGCGCACACACGCTTCGCCGAGACGGTGCGCAAGCAGACTGCGGAGGCGTTGGCCAAGGGCGCCAAGCCGCATATCGATTTCAAGGCGTTCGGCGCGAACAAGGACGGCTCGCCTTATCTGGCGCCTCAAGTTCTCACCAACGTCGATCACTCGATGAGCGTGATGATGGAGGAGAGCTTCGGGCCGGTCGTCGGCATTATGAAGGTGAAGTCCGACGAAGAGGCGATCCGGTTGATGAACGACTCGCCGTACGGATTGACCGCCGGAATTTGGACGAGCGATCTGGAAGCGGCGGAGCGGATCGGCGATCAGGTCGAGACGGGCACGGTGTTCATGAACCGTTGCGACTACCTCGATCCGGCGCTGGCGTGGACCGGTGTGAAAGACACCGGACGCGGCGCGTCGTTGTCGCCGATCGGCTATGAAATGCTGACGCGCCCGAAGTCCTATCACTTGCGGCACCAGGTTTAACGATGAGCCAGAAAGCGAATTGGAATTATCCGACGAGCGTGCGCTTCGGCGCGGGACGCATCGCGGAGCTTGCCGATGCGTACAAGGCAGCGGGCATTCAGCGGCCGTTGTTCGTCACCGACCCGGGCTTGGCGGCGCTTCCTATGACGCGCGCGGCGGTTGATGCTCTTAAAGCCGCTGGGCTCGGCGTCGGTGTGTTCTCGGAGATCAAATCGAATCCAGTCGAGTCCAATGTTGTTGCCGGCGTTGCGGTTCTGCGCGCGGGTAAGCATGACGGCGTCATCGCGTTCGGCGGCGGTTCGGCTCTCGACGTTGGCAAAGTGATAGCGTTCATGTCCGGTCAGACGCGGCCGATGTGGGACTTCGAGGATGTCGGCGATTGGTGGACGCGCGCGGACCCAAAAGGCATCGCGCCGGTGATCGCGGTGCCCACGACGTCGGGCACCGGCTCGGAGGTTGGGCGCGCGGGCGTGATCACGCAGGAAGCCACGCACACGAAGAAGGTGATCTTTCACCCGAAGATGATGCCGGTCACGACGATCTGCGATCCGGCGCTGACGGTTGGGTTGCCGTCGCACATTACGGCTGCAACCGGCATGGACGCGTTCGCGCATTGTCTTGAGGCTTATTGCGCGCCGGGCTTTCATCCGCTTGCCGACGGCGTCGCCGTCGAAGGGATGCGGCTTGTGCGGGAGAACCTTGCGCGCGCCGTGAAGACGGGCAGCGATCTTGAGGCGCGTGGGAACATGATGGCGGCGGCCGCGATGGGCGCGACGGCGTTTCAGAAGGGGTTGGGTGCTATTCACGCGCTTTCGCATCCGATCGGCGCGCTGTACGACACGCATCATGGGCTGACCAATGCCGTGTTCATGCCGTATGTGCTCGCGTTCAATCGCAAAGCGATCGACGGCAAGATTGCGCGGCTTGCGGCGTATATGGGCCTCGGCGGGTCGTTCGACGCGTTCCAAGGCTTTGTGCTCAGCTTGCGCGACGAGGTTGGGATTCCGCACACGCTGAAAGGGCTCAAGGTCGATGACGCCAAAGCCAAGCTGATTGCGGAGATGGCGATCGTCGATCCGACCGCCTCCGGCAACCCGATTGCGCTTGATGTGGCGGGCGCGCGGCGTATCTTCGACATGGCGCTTAACGTTGATTTGAAAACAGTATGAGTTCTCCCCGGCTTCTCGTCGTCGAAGGCAACACGGCCGAGGGCCGGAAATGGCATGCGGAGGCTGGCGGGAGGATCGCCAGCGACAAGTACTCCGACGTGCTGCGCAAACTGTGTCCGGCTGCGCGCGTCGATGTGTGTTTCCCGGCGGATTTGGG
>JANNEL010000208.1:0-1567 GCA_031378595.1 Alphaproteobacteria bacterium | reverse complement strand
GCGGCCGAGCAAGCCCTTGCCCACCGGCACGTCCACGATCGAGCCCGTGCGCTTGACCGTGTCGCCTTCTTTGATGTCGCGGTCGTTGCCGAAGATCACAACGCCGACGTTGTCGGTTTCGAGGTTCAGCGCCATGCCCTTAATGCCGCCCGGGAACTCCACCATCTCGCCGGCCTGCACTTTGTCGAGGCCGTGGATGCGCGCGATGCCGTCACCGACGGAGAGAACCTGGCCGATCTCGGAGACTTCGGCTTCGGCGCCGAAATTCTTGATCTGGCTTTTCAGGATCGCGGAAATTTCTGCGGCTTGAATGTCCATTGCGTTATGCGCCTCTCATCGCGCGTTCGAGACGCACGAGTTTCGATTTGAGTGATGAGTCGATTTGCCGCGAACCGACCTTGACGATCAGTCCGCCGAGAAGGGTTGGGTCGACGCGTTCGGTCAAGCGCATCTCGCGCTTCATCGCGTCTTTCAGCGTGCCCATGAGAGCGGTGCGTTGTTCGGCTTTCAGCGGTTGCGCGCTTGTCACCTCAGCCGTCATTTCGCCGCGTTGGCGGGCGACGAGCGCTTCGAACGCGGAAACAATTCCGCTGAGCGCGAACAGGCGGCGCTTTGCTGCTAGCAGGCCGACGAAGTTTCTCGTGAGCTGGTTGACGTTCAGCCGCGCCAGAACCGCGTCGATCGCCTTGCCTTGTTCCTCACGCGAGAAGATGGGCGAGCGCACGAGGCGGGCAAGGTCGGCGCTGCCTTCGATGAGGGCTCTCAGGCGCGACAGATCGGACGCGATGGCATCGAGCGCTTTCGCTTCGTTTGCGAGTTCGAACAAAGCGGTCGCATACCGGCCCGCCAGACCCGCAACGGAAACGTTTTCGCTTGCCACGATGAGGCTCCAACAAAGGCTTGCCCAAGCCTTGAAAACGCCCAGCAGAGGGCGAGGCTTAAGCCATTGAATTTGCGACAGTTTTTGCGTTTGGGGCAGGCGCGAAATCCACCCCCGGCGACGCCGCGGCCGGGGTCTACCATGGGGCCCATTGCGGCGCAACATGGCGGATTTGCGCGACTTTGACGCGGGGCGACGGTCGCGCCAGGTTCGCGGGTTCTCGGAGCGATTACCTCATGGACCTTTCGAAGATCACTCCCGGCCGCAATCCGCCGCAGGATTTGCATGCGCTGATCGAGATTCCTTACGGCGGTGTGCCGGTGAAGTACGAGATGGACAAGGCGTCGGGGACGCTGTTCGTCGACCGGTTCTTGCATACGGCGATGTACTACCCGGGCAATTACGGGTTCATTCCGCACACCCTGTCGCTCGACGGTGATCCGATCGACGTGCTCGTCATCGCGCCGGTGCCGGTGGTGGCTGGCGCCGTGATCCGCTGCCGGCCAGTTGGCGCGCTGATCATGACGGATCAAGCGGGCGAGGACGAGAAGATACTCGCGGTTCCGGTCGACGCACTGCATCCGTTCTATGCGGGTGTGCAGTCCTATCGCGATTTGCCGCCGATCTTGCGCGATCAGACGGCGCACTTTTTCCAGCACTACAAGGACCTGGAACCAGGGAAGTGGA
>JANNEL010000446.1:0-2913 GCA_031378595.1 Alphaproteobacteria bacterium | reverse complement strand
CGGGCCTGCTTGCTGCACTGATCGGAATTTCCACTGGCGCTCAGTTTGTCAACGTCGCATTCGACAAAACGAACTTCGGGGCAGCGGACCTCGGCTTTCTCGGGGTGTACGAGCCCGCCGCCATCGCCGGCATCGTATACGCGCTGATCGGCGTCGTCGCTGGTGCTGTGCCGACGCGTTGGGTCGTGAGCATCGGCGGCGGCTTCTCGCCAATCGACCGTTTCTTAAACAGCACCGCACTCACGTACGCGATCGCGGTCGGCTTGTTGGCCGCAGCTATTGCAGTGTTCGTACCGTTCGCCGATTGGACCGATCCCGTCCCCGCACAATTCGTCGGGTCATTCGGTGTGATCGCGCTGTGGGCATTTGCAGCTGTAATGTACTTCTCACCGCTGGCGCTGCTGGCGCACTTGATACGGACACCGGTGCTGATGCTGCTCACGGCTGCCGCACTCGCGTTCTCGGTTCTCAATCTCAACGACAATCACGAATTCCGCACGGTCACAGCGCCCGACGGAAGAATGTACTTCCAGGAGGAGTTATCGCTCAAGGATTGGCTGAAGGCGCGAGAAAATGTCGATCTGTACAATTATGCCAACTACCCAGTTTTCATCGTCGCGGCGGAAGGCGGCGGACTGCGCGCCGCGTACTTCACAAATCGCGTGCTCCGGACTCTGCAGACCGTCTGCCCCACATTTGCGCTGCACACGATAGCAATTAGCGGTGTCTCTGGTGGCAGCGTGGGCGCCGCGAGCTTCGTGGCACAGACTGCTGGAGAGGTTGCTCCGCCCGACTCGACCCAGCCTTGCCGCGTTGCAGAGACAGCACCTCCCGTCACGCCGCAACAGCCGCTGCAGCCTTTCGACGACGATCTACAGACTGTTTACGGCGAAGATCATCTGGCGACGCTGCTCGCGGCAACGCTCTTTCCCGATGCCCTCCAGCGATTATTGCCGAAATCGATTTCCGAATTCGACCGAGCGCGCGCAATCGACTGTTCGTTCGAGCGTTCGCTTGCGCAGTCGGCAAACGGCATGGGGCATCCCTGCTCAAACAAGTCGCTTCGTCTGGGAGACCTGTACAGTGCCGGACCATCGAGCATCGACCTCCCGCACCTCTTCCTAAATACCGCAAGCGTAACCACGGGCGCGCAAATACCCGTTGTAACGCACACAATCCGCTACCGGGACATTCGCACCCCGATTCTCTTTTCGGGGACAGAGACCATTCAGAGCTTGGCCAACAGAAGCAATACCAAGCCGATAAGAAACCCACTGGACATACCGCTCACAACCGCGGCATTCCTAAGCGCAAGGTTTCCATTCGTCCTTCCGCCCGCCCGATTCCCCGCCATCAAGCAAAGCAACGTGAGGGCAACAAACGAAAGGCTGATTGACGGCGGTTTGTTTGAGGCGTCCGCAGTCTGGTTTTCGGAACAGATCGTAAGAAGCCTGCTCAACGACCGTCAGGAATACTTGGACGGAGCAGCCAGGCGCGCCGCCGCTCAGCAGCATTCAAGTGCGCTGAACGGCAGAACGCGATCGCAAAGTCCGCTGCCCGCCGACCGCTTTGTTGAAGCGATGAAAAGGGTGCAATTTCATGTGATCGTCATCCGTTCGACACCGTGTCGATCGACTGACCCGCTTTCGACCGAGGGTGTTGGCGAATGCCCGGAGGATTTTGAACCCGACCCGCAACTTGATGGCTTCGCGGAGCTGGGATCACCGCCGCGCACTCTGCTGAACGCGCGGCTCGCCAGAGGCCACGACGCACAGCAGAGCTTGGTCGCCTATTCAAAAGATCATCGTGATCAGATCTCAGTCAGTGACATTCGCTTCATCAATCACGAAAGTGTTCATATCCCGCTGTCCTGGTCACTTTCGCGCGAATCACGTCGCCAAATGGACAAGGCCGTTGCACGAATTTTCGAAACGTACTGGCCAAAGGCAGGCTTTCGAAGGCCCGGAAGCTACTTGACACCCCAAGGCGTGCGTCGCGGAGGCGAACTGACCGATCTCACGAGTACAGATGGATTTGAAACGATGGTGTTCGTCCTCTGCAATACGGCGCCGGCCGGCGACTTCCAAACTTCCATTCCGCTTTCGGCTAAGCACATAACTGACGCTAGGGTGCAGGCCGAGATTGATAGGGTCCGCTTGTGCCATACGAACCTCGTGGAGCCAGAGCCCCTACCCCAACTTCCCGAAGTCGACAACTGCGAAGGTTGCGTGGCGAAGCCCTAAACGCTCGCCGGGTTCTTCCGGCATTGCGTGACGAGCACGCTTTCCTCGATATGGAACCGCACGCTCACGTCGTTGTCGATCGAGCGGACGAGTGCGCGCGCAGCCTGCATGCGCGCGGCGCCTTGCGCCTCGAGCGACTGGGCATACCGCGATATCCGCCCGCGTTGCTCGCCCGTAACCGCGTTGTTCGTCTGTGCGATCAGCGCTTGCGCGGCGGCTTTCACCTTCAGCGTGAGTCCTTGTCCGAAGAGCGACGCCGCCTTCAGCCAAATGTCGCCGCCGAACTGGCCAAGCGTCAGCCGTTCCGTCTCCACAAATTCCTCCTGTGCCGGACCGGCGCCACATAAGCCCAAATTCGCGAACCCGAGTCCGAGGCGAACTTCTGCCTCGCCAACGGAGCGGATCAGTGTGCTGCCGGCCTCGCCGTTCGATACGCCCTGCATCACACTCGTGAAATCGAACTTTGCCTTTTCGAATTCGCCAAGCAGCATGTTTGCGACGCCGCGATTGCGTATCGCGAGCCAGTAACGCGGCAACAGCTTGATCGCTTCGTCGAGGTCAGCCACGGCAAGCCTGTAGTTCGCTGTCCCGCCGCACATGATCAAGAAATAGGCGCGATCGTTGTACGCGGCGGCGAGTTGGTCGCCGGCTTGGTTTCGGCTTTCGACGG
>JANNEL010000427.1:0-10621 GCA_031378595.1 Alphaproteobacteria bacterium | reverse complement strand
CTTGCGCATCCCGTCCATATCGTCCGAAAACGCGATCAAGCGCGTCGGCTTGTCGGAAATCTCTTGGAACGCGCGACGGATCCAACTGGTGCGCGCAACCTCGCCGAAAGTGCCAATATGCGGGAGGCCTGAGGGGCCGTAACCGGTTTCGAACAGGACGTAGGGTTTGGTCTTGCCCGCGGCCTCGTCTCGTTTCACGCGCTCAAACAGTTTGCGCGCTTCTTCGAAGGGCCAGGCTTTGGCCGCCATTGCCAGGTCGCTGCGTGTGGTCATGGGGAAAGCCATATGGGGCGCTAGGTTCAGCGTCAACGGCGCGGCATAATGGAGGCATGGATTCTCCGCTCGACCTCACCGCAATCCCGGCACTTGTCGCGACGTTCCGCCGCGCAGTGATCGCGCACGGCGACGGGCGGTTCGAACAGCCGGGCGCGGAGCAAGCGCTTGCCGCTGCTTCGTCTCAGCCGCATCTGACCGCTCATACGGGGTTTACGCTGCAACGGCTCGGCCGCGCGCGGTCCGAGCCGCGGGCGATGCATTTCGATGTGCTGGAGCTCTTCGCGTTCGTGCGGCCTGCGCAGCCGATCGCGCCGAGCGTGACCGCGCTTGCGCGTGCGCTGAAGCTGGACCGTCCGGTGAGTTTGCCGGAGCAAGCGATCACGCTGCGCGCAGCTGCCGACATGTTGCTTGATGAGGCAGCGCAAATGCCGGGGCGGCCGATGGCGGCGCGCGTTGCTGCGGCGATGGGATTGTCGCGGTGGGCGTGGGCGCCGTTGTTGCTGGCGCGGATGGATCCGGAGGGGCGCGCGAAGGCCAGTCCGCGGATGGATACATGGCGCGAACTGCCGGAGTGGGAGGACGCGCCGCCGTTGGGGCAACCCGGAAGCATGCCGATCTCGCCGGAAGAGGCGCGGGCGCATTTGAGTGCGATCGTGGGGCCTGGTGCAGAGACGCGGAAGACGCAGTCGGATTATGCGGCGCTGGCCTCTCAAGCGTTTCGCCCGCGTTCGCAGGAAGGCGAACCATCCGTTGTGTTGGCGGAGGCGGGAACAGGCCTTGGTAAGACTGCCGGCTACCTCGCGCCGGCGACCCTTTGGGCGGAGCGCAATGACGGCACGGTTTGGATTTCGACGTACACGAAGAACTTGCAGCGTCAGATCGCGCAGGAGCTTGTTCGGGTTTATCCGGATGAGGCAGAGCGTGCGGAAAAGGTCACCGTCCGCAAGGGGCGCGAGAACTACGTCTGCTTGTTGAACTTCGAAGAGGCGTCCGGGCGGCTGCCTGTGTTGATCGAGCGCGAGACGGTGGCGCTTGGGCTTGTCGCGCGCTGGCTGACGTCAACGAAGAACGGCGACTTGCAGGGCGGCGACTTTCCAGCGTGGGCTTGGCCGCATCCGGGATTTTCGAATGCGCTCACCGATCGACACGGCGAATGCATTTATGCGGCGTGTCCGCACTACCGGCGCTGTTTCTTGGAGCGTGTGGTGCGCAAGACGCGCGCGAGCCGGGTCGTCGTCGCCAACCACGCGCTGACGATGGTCGAGGCGGCGCGGAACGCGGCGCTCGCCGATTCCGATCCGGAAGAGCGTAGTGTTCCGCCGCTGCGTTACGTCTTCGACGAGGGGCATCACATCTTCGATGCGGCCGACAGCTTCTTCGCAATTCACATTACGGGATGGGAAGGCGCGGAGTTGCGCCGGTGGCTGCGTGGTGCCGAAGGGCGGAGCGCACGGCGCGGCCGGGGCTTGGTCGAACGGCTGACGCCCGTCTTCGAAACGGATACTGAGGCGATCGACAGGCTGCAAGAGGTGGCGCAGCTGGCTTTGGCGCTGCCCGGCGACGGTTGGCTCAGCCGGGTCGCGAACGAGGCGCCGCGCGGGCAGATGGAACGGTTCTTGAGCGCCGTGCGTACGCAGGTGCGAGCGCGCTCGGAAGACGTGGGATCGCCCTACGGGATCGAGTGCGAGGTAGCGCCGGCGACAACGTTGCTCGCAGATACAGCGCGGGACTTCGCCAATGCGCTGAAGGCGCTGGCGCAGCCGCTGAACGAGGTTGCCAAGGCGCTGCGTGAGATGCTGCGGGAAGACGGCGGCGATCAGCTGGCGCAGCACCGCATGCGTGCCGAGGCTGCGCTGCGCGGGATTGAGCGGCGGGCGAAGCTGCAGTTGCCGAATTGGGTGCTGGCGTTGAGCGGCGTCGGTGAAGTGCCGCCGGGCGGCAACGTCGATTGGCTGGGCGTCGAGCGCTTCGACGGGCATGACACGAATATCGGCTTCTATCGTCACGCGATCGATCCGACGATTGCGTTTGCGGCCGAGGTGCTGGAACCGTCGCATGGCGCGTTCATCACGTCCGCCACGCTGCGCGATAGGCCGCCCGAAGATGACGGTGGTGCGGATGGTTGGCGGTCGGCGGAGGTTCGCACGGGCGCTGGGCATTTGGTGACGCCGCCCGTTCGGGCCGCGTTCGCTTCACCGTTCGATTATTCACGGCAGACGCGTGTGCTGGTCGTGCGCGATCTCAATCGCGATGCCGACTTGCTGGCGGGTGCGTATCGGGATTTGTTCGTAGCATCAGGGGGCGGGGCGCTCGGATTGTTTACATCGATCCGTTCGTTGCGGCACGTGCACCGGTCGATCGCCGGTGCTTTGAGCGCGCAAGGCTTGCCGCTTTATGCGCAGCACATCGACGGGCTCGACACGGGATCGCTGGTCGATCTATTCCGCGAGGACGAGGACTCTTGTTTGCTCGGGACCGATGCGCTGCGCGACGGCGTCGATGTGCCGGGGCGATCGCTTCGGTTGGTCGTGTTCGAGCGCGTGCCTTGGCCGCGGCCGGATATTTTGCACAAGGCTCGGCGAGCGGCGTTCGGCAAGGGTTACGACGATCAGTTGACGCGGCTGCGTTTGGCGCAAGGGTTCGGCCGTTTGATCCGCCGCGCCTCCGATCGCGGCGTGTTCGTGCTGCTGGATGCGCGCACGCCGACCCGGTTGCTGTCGGGGTTGCCGCCGGGTGTCGAGATTGAGCGCGTCGGCATTGCCGATGCCATTCAGACCGTTAGGGATTTCCTGCACGCGCCCGGGCTTGCCGATCAGCGGCCGCACCAATAAGGTCCCGCGCACAAGCAAGGATACAGGCTGGCATGACGGCGACTCTCAATCCGCATTCTGCGTTGATCTACGTGATGGTGGTGGTGTCCGCCGCGGACGCGCGGATGAGCGACGCCGAACTCCATGCCATCGGCGACTCCGTGCGTCTGTTGCCGGCGTTTCGCGGCTTCAGAGACGACAAGATCATTCCGGTCGCGCGCGAGTGTGCCGCGATCCTGCAGGAGCGCGAAGGTCTCGATGCGATCATCGGGCTGGTGAAGGAAGCGCTGACGGATTCATTGCGCGAGACGGCCTATGCCTTGGCACTTGATGTCGCGTTGGCCGAGGCCCCCGTGTTGCCAGAAGAGAACCGCGTGCTGCAGCGTTTGCGCACTGGGCTTGAGATCGATCGGTTGACGGCCGCGGCATTGGAAAAAGCCGCTGTGGTTCGCCACGCGCGTATTCCGGTTTGATGGGCGGACCCGAAGAGGCGTTCCTTCGGCTGTCGATATTCATTGGCGTGTTCGCTGCTTTGGCCGTGGCGGAAATATTCTGGCCGCGGCGCGCGCCCGCTTATGGGCGGGTACGGTGGGTCGCCAATTTAGGACTGAGTGTGTTGAACACCGCCTTGCTGCGGCTCTCATATTTTGTGCTGCCCGCACTCACGGTCCTTGCCGCTATCTACGTTGAGCGACAAGGCTGGGGGCTGCTGCCAGCGATTGGCGTGTCAGGGGTCGCTGCGGCCGGAATCGGGTTCGTGGTGCTCGATCTTGCGATTTATGGGCAGCATTTGGCGCTCCACCTCGTGCCTGCACTTTGGCGTGTGCACCGGGCGCATCATGCGGATCCCGACTTCGACGTTTCGACGGGGATCAGGTTTCATCCGCTCGAAATCTTGCTCAGCCAGGTTTGGAAGATCGCCGTCGTGCTAGCGATCGGGATTCCCGCTACAGCGGTGCTTGTGTTCGAAATCGCTCTGAACGCGACGTCGATGTTTTCGCATTCCAACCTGCGTTTGCCGCCGGTGTTGGATGCGGCCATGCGACTTCTAATCGTGACGCCGGATATGCATCGCGTGCATCACTCGACGGCGATGGCCGAAATGAATTCCAACTTCGGGTTCAATCTTTCGCTTTGGGATCGGCTGTTCGGGACTTATCGTAGCGATCCCATGGTCGAGCACACGACAATGCCGATTGGTCTTCCGTCGTATCGCGGCGAACACCCCACTCGGTTTCTGTGGCTGCTGCAGTTTCCGTTTGCGCGGGGACCTGCCGCATGAAGACGGTTTACATTCTGCGTCATGCGAAGTCGGACCAAGGCGACGGCTCGATCAGCGATCACGACCGGCCGTTAAACGCGCGAGGCCGAGAGGTCGCGCCGCAGATGGGTGCCTATTTGAAGGCCAAGGGGTACAAGCCGGATCTCGTTCTGTGTTCGACCGCGCGACGCACCGTCGAGACCTGCGACCTGGTGCGTCCGTCGCTGGGCGATATCACGGTGACGTTTGAAGAGGGGCTCTATCTCGCCGAAGCACAAGCCATTTTAGGTCGCCTGCGCCGGCTTGACGATGCTCTCGGATCGGTCATGACCATTGGTCACAACCCCGGGCTTGAAGAACTGGCGGACGACCTCAGCCAGTCGCCAAAGACGCCCGACGAGGAGCGGCTGCACCGGCGCTTGCGCGAGAAGTTTCCGACCTGTGCGCTCGCGGTGATCGCGGTTCCGGTCAAGCGCTGGCGAGAAGTAAAGCCTGGCACCGGAACGCTGATCGACTTGATGCGGCCGCGAGATCTCTAAGAAAAACAGACGCCGGAGGAAATCCCATGGACGAAAGAATGACCGCGCTCGTGACGGGGGCGTCGGCCGGTATCGGCAAAGCGTTCGCCGATGTGTTCGGCAAGTACGGGTTCAATTTGATTTTGACGGCGCGTCGCGAAGATCGCCTCTCAGGGATCGCCACGGAACTTGCCGCAAAGCATCGTGTGCAAGCGCATGTGATCGCTGCCGATCTAGCGGATCCGGCGGCGCCGGCGCGGCTGGTGAACGAAATCAATACGCGGGGACTGCAGGTCGATGCGTTGGTCAACAACGCGGGCTACGGCGTTCCGGGAACCTATCTCTCGACGAAGTGGGAGAGCCAACGCGATTTTATTCAGGTGCTGATGACGGCGCCGTGCGAACTCGCGCATCGGCTTGCGCCGGACATGGTCGCGCGCAAGCGCGGGTACATCATCAACGTCGCCTCGCTTGCCGGGATGATTCCCGGTAGCGCAGGATCGACGCTCTACGGCGCCTCGAAGAGCTTCATGGTGCAGTTTTCGCGATCGCTGCATTTGGAGCTTGAGAAGGACGGCGTGAATGTCACGGCGGTGTGTCCGGGCTTCACATACAGCGAGTTCCATGACGTCGCAAACAATCGCGCCGAAGTTTCTAAAATGCCGGAGTTCATGTGGATGACGGCGGATGCGGTCGCGGAGGAGGGCTATCAGGCCGTCATGCGCAACAAGGCCGTGCACATCAACGGGCGCGTGAACAAGGGAATTGCGCTGCTCGCGAAATATCTGCCGGATCAGCTCGGGCTTACGATCATGCGCGCGCGGTCGAAAGACTTCCGCAAGGCTCAGCCGTAGGCTGCCGAAGCCTCCGTGGCGTCTCGTCGCGGGGGCGAACAAAAGCCACGCCACAGGGGTCTATAGGATCGGAAGCACCGAGATGGCACCGACCGAAGACCTTCACGTCATTCTGATCATTCGCGCGCAATCCGGCGACGTGCGGGCGTTTGAGCAGTTGTTGCGTGTCGTCGAACCTCAATTGCGCCGTCATGTGACGAGGATCGTTGGCTTGAGTGCAGCTGACGACGTGCTGCAGGAGGCTTTTTTGCGGATGTGGCGAGGGCTGAAGTGGTTGCATGAGCCTGCGCTTTTCCGGGCCTGGGCCTTTCGCATCGCGACGCGCGAGGCGCAGCGCACGTTTCGGCGAGAGCACCGCCGTGAGGTTCATCGGGCTCCGGATACTGAATTGGATGCGCTTGAGGTTCAGTTTAGCGATCCGACGATCCGTCTTGATGCGGAGCGCTCGCTGATGCAGGTCACGCCCTTAGCGCGCGTGGTTTTAGCGGCGCACTACTTCGAACAATTGTCGCTGGATGAAATCAGCGCGATCACCGAGGTTCCCATCGGAACGGTTAAGTCGCGCCTCGCAAGCGGATTGGCGCAGCTCAGATCGATGATGGGGTTGGCGAGATGAGGTGGGCTCGATGGCTGCGGAATCCGCTCATCGCAGCGGCAATTTTCGAGTTCGGGATCATTGCGATCTCTGTTGCAGTTCTGCTCAACCGAAATTGAAGGAGAAACACATGAGTACTGATGCCACCACGCAAGCCGTCAACCGTATCGAGCGGAGCCAAAATGTTTTCAAGTTGGCGCTCGGCGGTGCCGTCGTTTTGGAGGGTCTTTTGATCAGCGCGATGTTGTTGCTTGTGAATTTCGCTGATCGGACGCAGGCGTTGATCTTCGTCGGTACGATTGGCGGGTATACGCTTGTGGCGTTGGGGTTCGTGATGCTTGCGATTTATGTCGACCGGGCGGTGTTGCGCGTTTCACAGTTGGCGCAAAATCGCTGACGCGTCAGAGAGGCGGTTCGGGCTCAGCGTTGCGGCTGACGCGTTGCTTGGGACGGCCGAGGTCGAGCTTCGGCCAGCCGTAAGCGCTTTCGCGGAACGTCTTGCCCCACATCGGATGCTGGCGTTCGGCGACGAGTTGACCACCCATCGCTTCGTAGAAGAAGCGCGAAGGATTGTCGGCAAGCGCCCAGATGATCATGCCGTTGTAGCCGCCCTTCGAGAACAGACGGAAGAGCGAGGCGAGAAGGCCCGCGCCGATGCCTTGCCCGGTCCAACCCGGCGCAACGTAGAGCGTGTAGACTTCGCCTTCGAAGGGCAAAGACTTGTCGCGCGTGGGCCCCGCGCTTGCGAAGCCGTAGATGTTCGACTTGGTATCGGCGGCAACGAGCACCGGATTGCGCAGGTTTGCCTGCTTGATCGTGCGGGTCCAGGTTGCGGCGTGATCCGCCTTCGACATGCGCAACAACCCTGCATCAGGCAGAAGGCCCGCATACGTGTCGCGCCAGGACTCGACATAGACATGAGCAATATCGGCCGCGTCGGTCGGCCGTGCCATGCGGATCCCAATGCGGACCGTTTCTTCCATGCCGGTGTGCCTTCACAAAAAGAAAGCGCGAGGAGTGAAGCATTTCACCCCTCGCGGCACAGTTCAACAAAATTACAGACAGGTACGATTAGTAGGCGCCCATCGAGTCCATGGTGGAAGCGCCGGCAACGCCATCGGCGTTCAGATTCTTCGACCGCTGATAGGCTTCGACCGCCTGCTTCACGTCGGCGTCGTAGTTACCGTCGATCGGGCCTTTGTAGACCCCTGCGTCTTTCAGCGATTGCTGCAGGCGCTCCACCTCAAGTCCCTTGTCGCCGGGTTGCAGCGCGTAGCCCGAGCGCTTGCCGGACTTTGCCTGATAAAGGCGCTGTTTCGACGCTTTCAGGTAGGATTTCTGCGCCGTCTCCGAAGCGGCGGCGCGGGACATCTGCTCGTTCTCGACGTTGAGTGCTTCGATCTTGCGCCGGACCCGTTCGTCGTTCAGCGACTTGTTCTTTTCTTCCAGGTCCTTGGCGAGCGCCGTCATGTTTTTCTTCGCTTCGTCGTGGCGGCCGGCTTGAACGAGCTTAACTTGCTCTTTCTGGACGCGGTCGCTTTCGGCGAGGGTCGCTTGCGCTGAGGCCTCCTTATTTCGCCCGCGATCGACGGCGGCGCGGTCTGTGGTCGCGTCGACGCTGAGGTTTTGGCTGAAGCTCTTTGCTTCGCCACCCTTGGCGGTTTTGTAGTTCACCGTAACCTGGCCAAGGTCGACGCGCCCGGACGACGGCGTTGCAACTTCCATGCGCAGAAGCACGGCGCGCTTTTCGCCACCGAAGACATCTTCGAGGCCGCGCTTCGTCTCGCGCGTGCCCGAGGCGTCGTCATAGCCGACGACTTCGACCTTGCGTACGATGGCCGTGCCGCTGAAGCGGATTTCGACGTCGCGCGCGACGGTGTCAAACAGCGAGCCCAGTTCTTCCTGGAACACGCGCGCCATTTGCGTCGGGTGCTCGATGTAATAGTAGCGGCCACCGCCATTCTCAGCGACGGCTTGCATCAGGTCTTCGTCGTAGTCGCGGCCGAGGCCCATGGCGGAGATTCTAATTCCGTCGTGTTTCGCGCCGCGCACGAGACCGGCAATCTCCTGAGGGTTCGTAACGCCGACATTCGCAAGGCCGTCGGACATCAAGATAACACGCGTGATCGTGCCGTCGGCGCGGGCAGGGCCACCGAGCGCGTTCTTTGCCTCATCGACGCCGCGCATCATGCCGCCGGTCAGATTGGTGGAACCGCGCGGATCGAGGCGATCGATCATCGCCTTCACTTCGCCGGTGTTGCCGACGCGGCGAGCGGGCCACATGAGTGTGATCGTGTCGTCGTATTCGACGATCGAGAGCGTGTCGCGATTTCCTAGACGGTCGACAGCCAGTTTCGCGGCACGGCGCAGATATTCAATCTTGCCTTCGTCCGACATTGAGCCAGAACGATCCAATACGAGTGACAGGTTAAGCGGCGGGCGCTCCTTAACGGCGCCGGGATCGACGTCGATGCCTTCAAAATTGACGACGGCGTAAACGAACGTCTTTCCGCCGCCGAGTACGATGGGTTGGTCGAGTTGCACGCTGCCCGTCAGCGGTTCTTTTGCGCTGGCCGGCAGTGCCGCGCCAATCATCGCGATGCTGCAAAATGTGGCAGTGGCGGCCCGTCGGAGAACGTGGCCAATATCAACAGGAATTCGGTCCAGCATGAATTACTCTCCCTTGGGGGTGTCTGCGGGGTTTCCCGCAAGCCAAGCCGCATGCGCGGACCCGGCATTGATCAAGGACCCAGTGACCTTGAAACCAAGCGGAGATAAAACGCTTGCTGTGGCGCAAAGCGGCCGGGAATGCGGCGGGATTGCGACGTTTGCTGCGGCGTATGCAACACGCGCGAATCGCAATGTTTTGCGGGCGCGAGAAAACTCTAGGATGAGCTTGACGAAGCTGTACACTTATTCATGCGCAAATCACCTCTGCGAGAAAACCGTTGCGGATCACGGGTTTCCCAAAGGTTTACGATTGCTTTAGGGGATCACGGCACTATTTTTGAAACTTGAGCATAGTTGGCCCTTTTTGGCCCAGCTGCCGCCTCGACGCCACCGCAGACGTTTGAGCGGCCGTGCAGTCAAAAGTGCCTTACGGAGATAGGCGGCAGCTGATGAGCAACTCCCTCGACGTCTTCGACGCGTTTACTCGTGCATATGCGCGCGAGAAGTTCGAGACGATGTCCTTGCGCGACTACCTGTTGGCAGCGCGCGACAATCCGATGATGTACGCAAGCCCTTCGGAACGCATGATCGCAGCGATCGGCGAGCCGGAGCTCCTTGACACCTCGCGCGACACGCGTCTGTCGCGGATGTTCTTCAATCGCACGATCAAAAGGTATCGCGCGTTCGAAGGCTTCTTCGGGATGGAAGATACGATCGAACGCATCGTCGGCTACTTCAAGCATGCGGCGCAGGGCTTGGAAGAGCGGCGTCAGATTCTCTATCTCTTGGGCCCCGTCGGCGGGGGCAAGTCTTCGCTTGCGGAGCGGCTGAAAGATCTGATGGAGACCCATCCGATTTATGTGCTGAAGGCCGGGGACGTGATCAGCCCGGTGTTCGAATCTCCGTTGGGTTTGTTCCGTACGTCGGAACTCGCCAATCTTTTGGAAGAGCGGTACGGGATCGAGAAGCATCGCTTGACCGGGATCATGAGCCCGTGGGCGGTCAAGCGGCTCGACGAATTCGGCGGTGATATTTCGCGGTTCGAGGTTGTGAAGCTGCAGCCGTCGAAGCTGCGCCAAATCGCAATCGCCAAAACGGAACCAGGCGATGAGAACAATCAGGACATCTCGGCGCTGACCGGTAAGGTCGATATTCGCAAGCTTGAGCGTTTCAGCCAGAACGATGCGGATGCGTATTCGTTCTCGGGCGGCCTTTGCCATGCGAACCAAGGCTTGCTTGAGTTCGTCGAAATGTTCAAAGCGCCGATCAAAGTGCTTCACCCCCTGCTGTCGGCAACGCAGGAAGGCAACTACATCGGCACCGAGACGCTGGGGCCGATTCCGTTCCAGGGCATTATTCTGGCGCACTCGAATGAATCCGAGTGGACGCAGTTCAAGGCGAACAAGAACAACGAAGCGTTCCTCGACCGTATTTGCGTGGTGACGGTGCCGTACTGCCTGCGCGCCACGGATGAGGTCGCGATCTACAAAAAGCTTTTGCAGAGCAGCGAGCTAGGAAGTTCGCCGTGCGCGCCGGAGACGCTTGAGATGTTGGCGCGCTTCTGCGTGCTGACGCGCCTGAAGGAGCACGAGAACTCAAACCTCTACTCCAAGCTTCGCGTTTATGACGGCGAGAAG
>JANNEL010000422.1:0-2599 GCA_031378595.1 Alphaproteobacteria bacterium | reverse complement strand
GCGCCCGCCGGTGTTCGCAAGCTTTTCAAACGCTGCGCCGCCTATGGGTGCGGGCGTACCGGGCATCACGGGGACGGGTGCAGGCCCTGTCGGCGTGAGGCCATCGATCCGTATACGGACGACGTTGCCGTCGGCGAGACCAGTGTAGGCGTAGCCGTCTTTCACGGCCACGTCTTCGGGGCCTGTTCCCATTGCTTCGCCGAGGTAGTGGACGTTGCGCAGCGCTGTGTTTTGAGCGAACGGACCGACGAAGCCCGGGTTTGGACCGACGGTTACTTCTTCCGGCTCGAAGTTCACCGGCCAGAGCAGCACGTAGCCCACAGCCAGCAATATCAGCGCCAAGACCCCTACCAACACGTACCGCATGGCGATCCGCCCCCACGTTATTCAGGTGTTCTTGGGGCCTATCTTGCCGCCTTGCCCGACCCCTGACCAGCCTGTATAAGTCCGCCCCTTCCGCGCAAGGGAGCGGGCTGCGACAAACAGCCTTGGTGACGGGCGCGCGACGGTTCGGAGAGTAGCTCAGCCTGGTAGAGCACTGCTTTCGGGAGGCAGGGGCCGGAGGTTCAAATCCTCTCTCTCCGACCAGTATTTCCCGCCCAGTCCCGCGTAGCCTCATTCTTTCATGGAGCTTGCAATGAAAAAGACGATGTTTGCCGCGCTGGCTTTGGCCGGCGCCCTGGCGCTGAGCGCTTGTGCGCCATCGACGGAGTCCGACGAAGCCACCATTCGTGCAACCAACAAGGCTTGGATGGAAGCGATTGCCGCCAAGGACGCGAAAGCGGTCGCGGCGATCTATGCCGAAGACGGGCAGATGCTGCCGCCGAATGCGCCGAAGGCCGTCGGGCGCGAGGCGCTTGAAAAGGGCTGGGCGGGATTAATGGGAATGCCCGGCATGACGCTCACGTTCGAGACCGAGAAGTTCGTGTTCGCCAAGAGCGGCGATCTCGCTGTCGATATCGGCACCTATAGGTTCGCGGCCGGCGGACAAACCGACACCGGAAAGTCGGTCGTGACGTGGACGAAGCGCGACGGCAAGTGGTTGGTGCTGACGGACATGTTCTCGAGCGATTTGCCGGTGGCACCGCCTGCGGCGCCCACAGCGCCAGCTCCTGCGGAGACGCCGGCTGCTACGCCTACGCCGCCCGTACCGTAGCGGCCGTCGTAGAGCGCCTCACTCAACGATTAGACGCTTGCCCGGGGAGCGCGAGCGTCTCGCCTGCTCTTCGCTACATCGCCACACTCACGGCGCGTTGAGAGTCAGCAAAAAGAGCAGGCGGGACGCCTGCGCTCCCAGGACAAACGCCTCCCGCCAAACATTCGAGCTTTACGACAGGCACTCAGAACGAGATGTGCACGCGTCTGTTCTGCGGTTCGCGGATGCCGTCGGCGGTTGGAA
The DNA here is from genome assembly GCA_031378595.1 of Alphaproteobacteria bacterium. GTDB lineage: Bacteria > Pseudomonadota > Alphaproteobacteria > Micropepsales > Micropepsaceae > SZUA-430. The sequence continues at coordinate 1,200 of JANNEL010000422.1, read as the reverse complement.
CGGCGGGTTCGCTTTCGCCGCGGCCGGAAATCGAGATGCTGTTGCCCGCGATGCCTTCGCCGATGAGGGCTTTCTTCACCGATTGGGCGCGGCGCACCGACAGCGCCTTGTTGTAGGAGATCGAACCCGCGCGGTCGGCATGACCGACGACGCGGATGGCGGCTGAGCCGGAGTCGCGGACCGAGCCCACGGCTTTGCGGATCGTCGAAAGCGCTTGCGGCGTCAGGTCGGCGCGGTTGAAGCCGAAGAAGACGATGAACTCGCGTTCGAGCGGCACGGGTTGCGGTTTCGCCGGCAGCGGTGGCGGCGGTGCAGCCGCGGGACCGGCGAGCGCAAAACGCACGCCCGCCGTCGCCGCATGCTTCTCGAAGTCCCCGCCGTCGATCGAATAGTTCGCGGCGGGTTCGAGATTGATGTCGCGCACGTTCGCGTAGCGGTAGTTGACGAACACCACGGTTAGATCGGTTATCGCGTAGTTCAGGCCCGCGATGCCTTGATAGGCGAAGTGCCAGTCGCTTTCGTCGACCGGGCCCCAGCCGGTTTCCATTATCACGGACGCGTAGTCGGCACCCACGCCGAGACCGATCGAGAGCGACAGGCGGTCGAACAACGGCACGTCGTAGAGCACGTTCAGCATCGCGGAGATTTCGGTGACTTCGCCCTCCCCGTCCGCCTTTGGGCCCCACCATTTCATGACGGTGTTTTGCAGATCGTTTTGGCGGTAACCGCCTTCGACTTCGACACGCCAGTTGTCGATGCCGAAACCGCCGGCGCCGAACGCCGCCCAACCGGTGTCGAATTCGGCGAGCGCTTCCTTGAAATCGGGGCCGCAATAGGTTTGAAGCGTGCGGCGTTGCTCCCATTCCTTGACCCAACTGCCGCCGCCTTCGGCGCTGAGATACCAGCCCTCGGTGGCGGCGGCGGGAAATGCAGCAAATAGCGACAATATCGACGCGATACACGCGCGCTTTGTGTTCATCGAGACACCCCAGCACCACGATTGCCGTTCGCGTTGGGTGAGGCCTGTTCCGGCCCTTTGTCCGCCCCCGCGAATCGTTCGTTGTTCAGAAAAGTTTACGGGTGCGGTTCGGATCGGCGTTACGCGCGGCCCGCGTGACGCACTGCGATTGGGGCGTCTGGCGTGCGCAGCGTGTTCGTGTGGCGGCCCACGTGCAAGCAACAGCGGTTGCGTGATTCGTG
>JANNEL010000400.1:0-1651 GCA_031378595.1 Alphaproteobacteria bacterium | reverse complement strand
TTTTAACCTCGGTCTTGCCTGCCGGCACCTCGAGTTCGAGCGTCAACATAAACGTCTTCGATTCCTTCGGCCCGAGCGCAAATGTGCCATCGAGTGTGCAGAAATTGTCGGCGCCGTCCTTCTCACATGTCAGACCCGCCGGCAGGGCACCAACTTTTGCTCCTGGAATATCTATCCTATCGATAAACGACCTTGACCCTTTAAGAGCCTGATCAGTCGTATTGGTCATTGTGATTTCAAACGCGCAAGGACCTTTGGCCGGGCATTTCGCCGGGCCTTTCTTGGCGACGACCACGTCCCCACCTTGTACCGGCACGTTGGGATCGAGCGCGATGGTGGCGCACTGCTGGGGCGGTTGCGCCGGATCGGCGACAGGGCCGGGGGCAGGCACGCCGCCCGCATTGCCGCCGGGTGCCGGAGCTGGACCAGGACCTGGCGGCTTAGGAGGAGGCGCATTCTGTACCGGCGGCGGCGAACCTTGAAGGCTGGCGCAGTTCGTAACCGATTTCACGTCTGGCGGCGTGTTGGGCGCGAACACCACGCGCATATCGAGCGTGCCGTTGGGCGGAAGCGGCCCCGGATGCGTGCACTGGAAGGGCGCGGTCTTGGTGCACGCCCACGGCACGTTCGGTTCGCCCGTCAGCGCTGCCCGCTCCGCAAGAATATTGTCCTCTATGACGATTGGACCTGGAAACGGCGCCGGATTCGGATTGCTGACTTGAACGTTGAAGGCGCATCCGCCCTTGGGCGAGCACTTGGCAACCAATGCCGTCTTGGTGACGGTCAGCGTCTTGGCCTTGGCCTCATCGGGGCCTGGCTCGACGGTGGGGAATGTCGGGTCAACGGTCGGCGCGGTCGTGCCGTCAGTAACCGCCGGGAATGTGGTAGTGCCACCACCACCGCTGCCGCCACCGCGGTCGCCCGCAACCGGCGGAAATGCATCGCCGCCGCACGCCTGCAAGGCTGCGACGCCGCCCGCATACCCGCGCACCTCCGCATCGTCCTGCTTGGGATTGATATTGATGAAGGCGCTTTGCTTGGGCGGCACATTCGCCGGAAGAACGGCGCTGACATCTGAAAACTGGAGGCCGTGGCCAGCACGCTCAGGGCCGATCGCATCGGTTGAGAATACCGCGGTCCCCGTGCACGAGGCCCTATCGATTGTGCCATCGGGCCGGAACGTATTGAAGATCGCAAGGCCGCCCGTGCCCGAGCGGTGCGCCTTGTCCTCACCTGCGGCATACTCTTCCGGCTCGCTCTGCTGCCACAGGCCGGGCGTGTCGGCATCATCGGGCGTCTCCGGCTTGAGCCGCAGGACCTGGGCAGGACTGTCTTCGACGAACTTCGCGTAGTCGGCTGGGTTCTGGGTGAAGGCGCGCTGCGCCACGATCATGTTGCCCGTGCCGTCGAACGCGATGCCGGTCACGGGATAGGGCTTTTGACTTTCGATGCCGGCTTCGAACCGGACGTCCGATTTGAAGCTGCCGTCGTCTTCGAGACCGACCGACCAGACTTCTGGGCCTTCCGCGACGGAATAATAAAGCCGCCCATTGTGGACGGTCAAAGCATCGACCCGGCGTTCGAGTTGGGTTGTTTCCCACGTCAGCGGTTTGGCGGGATCGAAGTTCGGCGATTCGATATCGAGCCGCTC
>JANNEL010000194.1:0-5173 GCA_031378595.1 Alphaproteobacteria bacterium | reverse complement strand
CCCGCGCGCGTGCGCGGCGGCGAGCACGCGCGGGACTTGGCGGCCCAAGACCGCGGCCACCAGAATGTTCGCGTCGAGGACGATCATTTGCGCCGGCGCGGGGCGATCTTGCGCTTGAGCTTCGCGGGGCGAGCGCCGGTCCACGGGTCCTCGTGCAGCGTTTCGTCTTCGAGGCCCAAGGCTTTGAGGCGGCCGGCGACGTCGAGACCGCGGGCCTCCGCGCTGCGGCGGACGTCCTTGAGGTCCGCGAGAATCTCGCCGACCGAACGCTGCGGGCGGTTCGCCGGCGTGAACCAGCCCACAACCGCATCGTGGTTCGTGATCACGACGGGCCCCTTCGCCTCACGCACGATCGTCGTGAAACTATCGCGAAATTCGCGCACGCCCATTTTGGCCATCGACCCTCTCCTTACTCACATTGTTCCACAAGTGTGGTCACAATGCAAGATGCGGGGCAAGGCCCCGGGACGGGCGGACGATTGAGGATTCGATCTAGCGCCGCTTGGCCGTTGCCTTCGGGGCGATGGCTTTTGCCAGGGTTTGGTTGATGCGGGTTTGCCAGCCTTCGCCGGTGGCTTTGAAGTGTGCGATCACGGCGGGGTCGAGGCGCAGGGTGACTTGCACTTTCGGCTCCGCGCCTTCGGGTGGACGGCCGCGGCGGCGGAGGTAGGCCGCGACGATGTTGGGCACGACTTCGCGGGCGCGGCGTGCGCGCTTGAAGTCCGCAGCGGTCCACTCGGGATTGTCGGGGTCGGCTTTGCGCCGGCTAGATTTCTTGGGCATAGAGTTTCCGTTCTTTCTTGGTGGCTTCGCGAAGCGAGATGACGCGGGTCACGTCGTCGTCGCGCACGGTGAAGACGAGCGCAAACAGGCGGTCGCCGATCGGGCCAAACGCGACCCATCGCTGCAAGGTAGCGCTCGCGCGCATCCTCGAAGATGACAGAGCGGTCCCAAAGCCCTCGACGATGGCGAAATCGACGCGATGCTTGCGCAGATTCTCCTGACGCTTGGCTTCGTCCCATTCGAACATCGTGCCCATGTTATGTAACTACATAATTAAGGCTGTCAAGACGAAAGGTCCTGGCGGTTCTGGGAATTCGGCTGGAGGGCCGCAAAGAGCGGGCGGGGACGCCCGCGGTTCCAGGACGTTAGTTCGCGCTCGTGGGAGCTCGGCTCATGAGGCAGTAGCCGAGGACTAGGACGACGGTCGCGCCGATGATCGCGATCGATGCGGGCATGGCGAGGTCGAGCGGGGCGAAGGCCCAGAGCGCGGCGGCGGCGAGACCCGCAAGCACGAACGCCCAGCCGGTGAGGCGTCGCGCCGTGCGGCCGTTTGCGGTCCGCCTGATCACTTTCGGGATCATGTTGCCGAAATAGGCGATCATTAGCGTGCTCAAGATCATCGTGATGCGGGTCGGCCAATCCCCCTCCACATATCCCACGCGTCCGGCCCATGCGAGGCCGAGCGAAATGGCGATGAGGCCCAGCGCCAGTACGGCGCTTTGTGCGAGGTTGCTGTTGCTGTTCATGTGATCGCCTCTGTCTCGGGGCAGTTTGCGTGAAGGTCTAGCTGGCCGCCGTTTTTGTCCGGCTCAATCGGCAGTAGCCGATGGCGAGGATTGCTGAGCCTGCGGTTACGGCGAGCGCGATAGGGGTTGCGGTGTCCAATGGGGCGAAGGCCCAGAGGGCGGCGCTGATGAGGCCGCCGAGGACGAAGACCCAGCCGGCGAAGCGGCGGGCGTTGCGCGCGACGGGTGTGCGGAGCACGGCTTTCGGGATCGCGTTGCCGTAGTAGGCGAGCAGCAACGCGTTGAATACCATCATGAGGCGGACGGGGGCATCGGCGCCCAGCACGCCCGTCATGACGCCCCATGCGGCGGCGAGCGAGACGGCGATCATCGCGGTCGCGACGAGACCTGCTTGTGCGATTGATTTCATGTTGCCGCTCTCCTTTTTGCGGGCGGGTGTGCCTTTTGCGGTTCGGCGCCCAAGCCGAACGATTGCGCGAAACCCATCAATGCCTCTTCTAGCACCGAGAGCTTCAGATGGTAGATCACCGATTTTCCATCTTTCTCGGCCGCGATCAGGTTCGCTTCACGCAGCACGGCGAAGTGAGCGGACATCGTGGGTTTCGACACGTCGAAATGATCGGCGAGGCCGCCCGCGCTCATCGGGCCATTGCGCAGAAGCTGCAACACATGGCGCCGCGTGGGATCGGACAAGGCCTTGAATACACCGGTCATAGATCGATATTTAGCTAATCATCTAAATGATGTCAAGGGGCTGGTGGCTGGATCGCGATTTGGTTGGCGGATCAACGAAGTCGCCGCGCGCCCGTTCGCAGATCGCGCGCGCGTTGCACGAGCAACTTGTCGATGCGCCGTCCGTCGAGGTCGACCACCTCGAAACGCCAACCCGCGATGACAACGCTTTCCCCGACGGCGGGCAGCTGTTTCAGCGCGGCGATGACGAGGCCCGCCGCCGTGTGCGCCGTGTCCTCGACCCGCGCTTTGACGCCCAACTCTTCGAGGAGTTCATCCACGGGCATAGACCCGGACACCAGCCACGAGCCGTCCGTGCGTTCGACCATCATCTGCTCCGGCGCGCCTTCATCCGTATGCGAGGCGCCGGTGATGGATTCGAGTATGTCTTCGTTCGTAACGACGCCTTCGAAGGCGCCGTACTCATCGTGGATCAGCCCCATGTGAACGGCCGACTGCTGAAGCACCTCCACAACCTTCAAGACGCTGGCCGTATCGGGCACGACAGGTGCTTCGCGCATCAGCGCTCTCACGTCCAGCGGCTTGCCCGCCAGCAGCGCATTCAACGCGTCCTTTGCTTGAAGAACGCCGACGACCTCATCCGGTTTGCCGTCGTACACAGGAAAGCGGCCGTGAACGGAGGCTTGAATCGTTTGCTTGATCTCATCGGCGCCGGCATTGACGTCGATCGCCTCGACGTCATTGCGATGGGTCATCACGGAGCGCACCGTGCGGTCGCCCAGACGCAGGATGCCGGAGATCATTCGCCGCTCTCCCGGTTCGATGACGCCGCTGGACTCCGCTTCCGCGATCAGCGCCTTGATCTCCTCGCCCGTGACATTGTTGTTGTTCGTTTCCTCGCCGCCAAAAAGGCGCAACAAGACGCGGCCGGAAATGTCCAACCCCCAAACGAACGGCGCTGCCACGCGCGCCAACACTGTCATCGCGGGCGCCACTAGGAGCGCGACCCGCTCCGGATTGCGCAACGCCAGCTGTTTCGGGACGAGTTCGCCCACGACCAGCGATAGGTAGGTGATGGCGGATATCACGAGGCCGAAACCGACGGGTTCTGCGATCGCAAGCGAAAGACCTTGTGCAGCAAGCGTTTGCGCCAGCCGTTCGCCGAGCGTTGCACCGGAGAATGCGCCCGCGACAACGCCAACGAACGTGATGCCGATCTGCACTGTCGACAGGAAGCGGCCCGGATCGGATGCCAAAGCCAGTGCGCGCCCGGCGCCTGCGCGGTGCTGTTCGGCTAAGGCCTTCAGCTTGCTCCGGCGCGCGGACACGACGGCCAGTTCCGACATCGCCAAGAGGCCATTCAGAATTATGAGCGCAAATAGAACGCCGATTTCGATCGCGAGCATGCAACACCTGTGGTTCGGCCCCGAGTCTAGAGGCTCAGACCCCGCCGCGACAGGTTGTTGCTTTGCTTAGATGGCGAGTGGGGGTTCGCCTTCCACGATTTCTTGCTCCAGGCGGGGGGCCTCGCCCTGTCCCCAGAGCTTTGTGCTATGGCGGACGCGATAGGTGAGCGGACCGCCGTCCGGCGTTTCGGCTCGCTCCAGCGGCCGCGCTATGCACACGAACTCGGTTACGAGCCTATCCGGCGTCGCGCGCACGGTCGCGTAGCCGTGGCCGCCGAAATCGGTGAAGGCGAGATGCGGCGCGACGTCGGGGTTCGAGAGCGCGAGCGCTTTCGCCTTATCGCCCGTCTTCGCAAGCTCAAGGCTCGCGCGCACGCCGTGCAGCACCGTCATGTTCATCGAAGGCGCGACGCGCCCGTTGGCGGCATCCTGAAGATAGAGCGCGCGCAGCGCGTGCTCTTTCTTCATCCCGATCTCCGTCACCTCGAAGAGGCCCTGGGCCGAGATTGAGCCGGTGATGAATTCGACGCCCACCGGCTCGAACTTTTCCGGCGGCAACGCCTTCGACACGCGGCCCGCCCAGAACGAATGCCTGTCGCCGGCGACGATGGCCAAGCCCGTGATGCCCCGGTCGCGCACGGCGTCCATGATCTCCGCGTGATCGACGACGAAGCCGCCGCCGTTGATTTGCGCGTAGCCGGCGCCCGGCCATGTCCGCCCCGCGAGTCCCTGCGGCAGATTCAAAGGGTCGGTGCGCCCGCTGAGCGTGCCGAATGAGTGGCCCCAAATCTTCCATGGCGCTTTCGATTGCGTCAGGCGTTCGAGGAACCATCTCTTCTGCGCGACGCCGAGATAGCTTGACGGCGGATCATTCTTCGCCGGGTTCGGCACGTCCTTGCCGTCGAAGCGGATGGTCGCGGGCGGATTGCCGTTGTTCGCGGCGCGGGCAGCGTCAAGCGTGTTGTTGACCTCTTCCGGAAACATATAGGGAAAGCCCTTCCCCATGTCGAAGCCTTCCCCGTTGGTCGGCGGCGACATGAAGGAGCGGTTGTCGGTGATGATGAGCTCCGCATTCGCACCGAAGCGGAGCGCGCGATGGACGCGCAGCGAGTTGATGGCGGCGAGATTGTTGGGCTCGAGCCCGAGGCCGCGCTCGTCGAGTGTGGTGAGAGGTGCGTTCGCCACGTTCGGCGGGGTGAAGCGATCGAGCTTGGGGTCTCCGGGTTTGATCACGCGCGCGGGCTGATACTCGAACCAGGCTTGGTTCGCCCAGACTTTCAACTTTTGCGCCGGACGCACTTCGCCGTTGAACACCTGCTGGCTTTGGAAGCCCTGCCAGGAAAATTCGTGATTGTCCCAGACGGGCACGAAGGGAAAGCGCGCGCGGGCGTCCTGCAGATCGGGGTCGGTGAGATAGCCTTTGTAGACCGTGCGATAATCGGCGAGCGTTGTCGGCAGGTGGAAGTCCTTCATCTTCTCGCCGTTAGGATAGCGCACGATGTCGCGCAGACGCCGTCCGCGGTTCACACCGCCGGGGCTGTCTTC
>JANNEL010000299.1:0-4452 GCA_031378595.1 Alphaproteobacteria bacterium | reverse complement strand
GGTACCGCCGTTCGCACAGGGCCAGGTTCGCGATCTTCGCGTGCGCTGGGCGCTTGAAGAAGCGGGCCTGCCCTACAAGACGCGCCTGCTTGAGCAGGGCGATCAAGACAAGGCCGAGTACCGCGCGATGCAACCGTTCGGCCAAGTGCCGGTGTTCGAGGAAGACGGCTTTGCGCTGTTCGAATCCGGCGCCATCGTGCTTCACATCGGCGAACGCAGCGAAGAGCTGCTGCCGAAGGATCGCCTGGCCCGCGCCCGCGCGACGCAATGGGTGATCGCGGCGCTGAATTCGATCGAACCGCACGTGATGAATGTTGCGACGCTGGACTTTTTCTATCCGAACGAGGAGTGGGCGAAGCTGCGCAAGCCCGGCGCCACCGAGTTCATGAAACGACGGACGTCGGCGCTCTCCAAAGCGTTGGGCGACAAGCCCTTCCTCGACGGCGACCGCTTCACGGCGGGCGACCTTTTGATGTCGACGGTCTTGCGCATCATGCCCGAGATCGGCGCCGGCGATGCACGGTTGGGCGCCTATATCGCTCGCTGCACGGCGCGGCCCGCGTTCCAGCGCGCACTCACGGCCCAGGTCGGCGACTTTAGACAGGCGGCATAGGGGGACGCCCGTGGAAAAAACGAAACTGGCACGCTGCCGCTGCGGCAGCGTCGCCTACCGCCTGAGCGGGAAGCCGATCGTCTCGTTGGTCTGTTACTGCGCCGACTGTCAGCAGGGCGGACGCGAACTCGAAGATCTGCCTGGAGCCGCGCGGCTTCTGGACGAAGGTGGAGGCACGGCTTGCGTTCTCTATCGCAAGGATAGGGTCGCGTGCGTCCAGGGGGTGGAGCATGTGCGCAGCTTGAAGCTGAAACCTACTTCGGCGACGAACCGCCTCATCGCCACTTGCTGCAACACGCCGATGATGATGACCTTCGACGATGCGCGTCATTGGACGCCGGTCTTTCAGACGGCACTGGGCGGCGACGCCCCGCCGCTTGAGATGCGCATTCAAACCAAACACCGGCGTGCCGCGGCCGATACAGCGGACAGGATCAGGAGCTACCCGGGCTATCCGCTTCGCTTCATGGGCAAACTGGTGTGGGCGCAGTGTGAAATAATGGTTGGCCGCTGACCCGCCTGGGGACCGCCCGACACCTGGCAGGCTTTTGCGGATTGATGGCGTCGCGGGCGGCGTGCTAGGTCCCGCGCCATGAGCAACCGGAAATTTTTGCGTGTCGCGGCGGGTATCGCCGCGGTGTTGGTGGCGGCGGGCGCCGCGGCCGCCTTTGGGATCGAAACGCCGGAGAAAGGCGTCGGGCGCGAGCATGAGCGCATTACGCGCGCGGCGGTCACCGATTTGGGTGCCGCGACGCTGGACGCGTTGGCAGGGCGCGGCGAGGAACTGGGCGCGGCCGGTGCGCTCGACCGCATGGCCGGCGGCCCGAAAACGCATTGCGACAACGGCGACTATCTTGGCGAGGGGTCCTATCCGCAAACGAAGGAAGCGGCCGAGGCGGCGCTGACCGCGTGCCGGACCTTCATGCTGGCGGAGCTTGAAGGGTCGGTGACGGTCGCCAAAGACCTCTTGGCGCCGACAGCGGAGACAACGGCGCTCAACTGCGATTTCCGGTTCGAAACAGGCAGCGCCAAGTGCATGGTTCTCATGCATCTCGGCCGCGCGTTTCATGTCGCGCAGGACTTTTATGCCCATACAAACTGGGTGGACCGACCCGCGCCCGGGCCGGTGACGGTAAGCAATCCGCCGGGCCTGGGGAAGACCGCGCGCGCCCTTTGGATCGATCCGCGGGCGCAAGTGCCGTTTCCGGAAGGGCTGATCAGCGGTTGCTCCGGCGAGGATAACATGCTCGACGCATGCGACTACGGATCGTGGGTGCCGGAGCTCGGGTTTGAGCGGGTGTCGCGCCGCAGCCTCGGAAAGGATTTTGGGCCGATCGGTCGCGGTGGCGGCGCCGGCACGGGGATGACGTTCCGCGGCGCGATCAACAACAATTTCCGCAATGCGGTTGCTGCTGCGATCGACGATACGCGCGATAAGTGGACTTACTTCAAGGAGCGTGTGCGAGCGGTCTACGGCGCCGACGGCGAAACGATTCTCTGTGCCCTGACACGCGATGCGTTCGATGCGGCGGCCTGCGCGAAGGTCGCCACAGATGCCGGTTCTTGTGCCGTGCGCCGCAAGTTCTATATCGACAACGAGGGCAAAGGGCTGCCACCGGAAATCACCGACGCGGAACGGACGGATGTCACGCCGCATGTCGAGCGGTTACAGCGGTTTTGCCAACTCGAAGAAGCGGAGCTGACGCGCGATTCGGTGCTGAACAGCGGCACCGCCGCGGATGGGCGTGCCTTCGCGAAGATGCATGCGATCGATGCGCTGGCGACTTGGAACGCGTGTCCGGCGGATGCCCGCGGTTGGCTCGACCTTGCAGCGGCGGAGCACAAGGATGCATTGCGCACGCGTCAGCCGGGCGACAAGTCGACTTCGCGGCGCGATCTCCTGGGGGCGGCCTACGCCGATTGCATCCTGGGGGCGCGGCTGCACGAGTTAGGGAAGTAACCCCAGCCGCGCCGCGGCTTCGCCGGAAGCCCGCTAATTCTCTCCGTCTACCGCGGAACGCACGGGGCTGCGTGCGCGTTATTGCTTGTGGAGCCGGCCGTTTTGAGCTGGCCCGATGGTCTTGGTGGGTCATGCGCGCGGTCGCGTTGGGTTGTTTGCTCTTTTGCTTTGTCTTTGGCGACGCGCTCGACGCGCGGGCCGGATCAAGCGCGCCTTCGCCCGAGAGCTACAAGGTGCCCAACACGCAGGTGCGTGAAATTCAATCGTCGGCCAATCACGCGATGTACCGGTTGTTCATTGCGACGCCTGCCGACTATGCGACATCGGGCAAGACCTATCCCGTCGTCTACATGCTGGACGCGGATTATTCCTTCGCGCTGACGCGAAACGTGGTTCAGCACTTTGTCGAACGCGGGAAGCTTCCCGAGATGATCCTTGTTGCCATCGCCTATCCGGGTGCGGCCGACGACTTGGAAGTTTATTACGCCAACCGCAAGCGCGACTACACGCCTGGCGCTTCGCTTGTGGGCTATTCTTCCAACGACAAAGACGGACACAACGGGCAAGGCGGCGCGGACGCTTTTCGCTCGTTCATCGCCGACGAAGTGATCCCCTACGTGGCGGCGAACTATCCGGCTTCGAACGACCGCACGTTCATCGGCCACTCGTACGGCGGCTTGTTCGGCACCTATGTTCTGCTGACGCAGCCCGAAATGTTCGGCCGGTATGTGATCATCAGCCCGTCGCTTTGGTTCGACAATGCGGCGATCCTGAAGGTGGAAAATCAGTTGGCCTCCCGCCAAACGATCCGCGCGCGGACGTTCTTCGGGATCGGCTCGTTGGAAACACAAACCGCAACCGGCGCGCCGATGGTGCAGCAACTGACGCATTTTACCAAGACGTTGAAAGAGCAGCGCAACGCCGGGCTCGAGGTGACGTTCAACGTGTTCCCGGGTGAAACGCACGAAAGCATCTTCCCTGGCGCCGTGACGCGCGGCCTGCTGACCGTGTTCCAAGAACCGCACCGGGGTTCTTAAGTCAGCTTTTCGAATTCCCATACTTTTTCGAACGCGACGCCGAACGCTTCGGCTATGCGGAAGGCGAGTTCGAGCGAGGGGGCGTATTTTTCCTGTTCGATAGCGTTGATGGTTTGGCGGGTGGCGCCCACTTCGTCGGCGAGCGCGCCTTGGCTGATACCCCGCGCGGTACGCAGTTCGTAGATGCGATTGCGGACGCGCCTTCGCTTCGGGCTCATGAGGTGCGGTAGTTCCAGATGACCGCAATGCGCTTCACGATTTCAGCCGCAGCGAGCACGAACAGAAGCGCGAACGCGACGCCGGTGAGGCTCGTCAAGTTCAGTTGCGGCAGACTGTGGCCGCCGTAGGCCGCGTTCAGAAGCACGTGCAGGACGATGACGTTCAGCGCGGCCGCCATGAACCAATAGGACGCCAGGTTTGCGCGTGCTTCGATTGCGGTGTCACGCTCGTCGCGCTCTATCGCGCCCTGCCCTGCCCTCGCCGCCAAGACGGCCGCGATGACGCTTTCCGCGATAATCGCGAGCACGGCCAGCGTGATGTAGGTCCAGAGCAGCTTGCCCGCGGATTGCTCCACGATCGTCAGGCCGAAGGATTGGCCGAGAAAATCGATCCCCGCGGTGAAACGCACGAACAGGAAGAAGAGAATTGCGATCCAGGCTGCGAGCGAGAGCCAGGCGTAGCGTTCGGCGTGCGACATGGGCGGCGGTCCGTTGCGGCTGTAAAAGATGTTTGACATATTGTACTTCCCGTACCCAACACGTATACCTTGACGGTCGCGACCTAGAGCGCGACTGCGAGGCGGCCATCACCGCGTACAAAAAGCGCAAAGCTCCGCTGCAATC
>JANNEL010000263.1:0-2810 GCA_031378595.1 Alphaproteobacteria bacterium | reverse complement strand
AGCAGCTGCATCAACGACCAGATCGCGAGCGGCAGGAAGATGAAGATCGTCAAGACCTCCGCATCGCCCCAGCCGAGCAGGCGCTGGAAGGCGCCGAAGCTGATGACGAACCAGCCGAGTAGCGTCAGCGCCGAGAGGTGGATGCCCGGGCGCCAGTTCAGGTACCACGCGGTCGCGGTGCAGACGGCCCAATAGGCGAGGAACGGGAGGTGCAAGATGGGCTGCCCGCTGTCGAAGGGCTGCGTCTCTTGCCACGTCCACCAGCCGCCGAGCGCGAGTGCGAGCGCGAGCGCTGCACGCGAAGGCACGATCACCGCGGCGAGGATTGCGCCAACGCCCCAGAGCAAGAGGCCGTCGGGATAGTGGGCTTGGATGTTGTAGGTTTGGGCGACGTAGTGGATGTTGACGCCGAACAGGATCACGCCGAGCAGAACGAAGGCTTGGCCAATGGCGCCGCGGTTGTTGCTGATGAACCAGCCGGCGATGGCGAAGGCGGCCCAGAGGCTGCCGAACAAGACGACGAGCCGCTCGAGCTTGCCCATCGCGTCCCAGTTCGCGGCGACGAACGACATCGCGCCCGCGCCGATCAGGATGACGCCGAAGACCGCGAGGATGAGGTCGAGCGTGCGGACTTGGCTGCCCGCGCCCACGGAGGCGAGGATTGCATCTTTGTTTTCCTCGTCGACGAGACCCTTTGCGATCCAGGTATCGAGGTCTTGCTTCAGCTGGCGCAGATAGAATGGCGGACGCATGCGGTGCCTCTTGTGTCCCCAAATGTCGGGAGCAACTATGCCGGAATTGTGACGCGCCGCAAAATTGCTGCGAAGAAGCCGTCGGTGTTGTGGCGGGCGGGCGAGAGCCGCAGGACGGGTTCGTTGCCGCAGGGCCATTCGCGCGTTGGGGGAAACTGCGTGCGGGCGTCGATTCGCTCGAAGTCTTTTCGTTGCTGTAGGAAGTGCGCGACGCGGTCGTCGTTTTCGCGCCGCAATAGCGAGCACGTTGCGTAGATCAGCAAGCCGCCGGGCTTGACGAAATTGGCGGCGCGGGCGGCGATCGAGTCTTGCAGCGCGGTGAGTTCGTCGAGGTTGGCCGCTTGCCGCGACCATCTGGCGTCGGGGTTTCTGCGCCACGAGCCGGTCCCGGAGCAGGGGGCATCGACGAAGACGCGATCGAAGCGTGCGTAGTGTTTCTTCATCCACTTGTCGTCGACGGCGGGCAGGAGCTTGCGTTCTGCGTTTTCTGCGCCGGCGCGTTTCATGCGCAGCTTGGCGCGCGCGATGCGGGTTGCGCTGATGTCGGTCGCGACGATGTGGCCCTTGTTCTGCATGCCGGCCGCGAGCGCCAGCGTCTTGCCGCCGGTGCCGGAGCAGAAGTCCATCACCTGCATGCCCGGTTGGGCGTCGCAGATCAGGGCTGCGAGTTGCGAGCCTTCGTCTTGGAACTCGATGAGGCCGTCGCGGAACGCCGCCGTCGCCGAGATGTTGGAGCCCGCGTCCGCGCGTAAGCCCCACGGGCTGTACGGCGTGAGGCGCGCGGCCACGTCTTCGGCGCGGAGTTTCTTGCGCGCGTTTTCGACCGTCGTTTTCAGGAGGTTCACGCGCAGGTCGACTGCGGCCGGTTCGAGCGCGGTCTGCATCTCTTTTTCGAAGTCGGCGCCCAGCGCTTCACGAAGGGCCCTTTCGAACGCCGGTGGGCACTCGAGACGGGTTGCTTCCGGCATGGCCGGATCGTTCAGGGTGCGGTGCGCGAGTTGCTGAACCAAAGCGAGGTCGTTCTCGCTGTAGCGCAGGCCCTTCGCTTCTCCGCCCGTTTCGAGCGCGGCGAACGCCAGCACAAGATGATGCGGCGAGATGCGCGAGCGTTCCTTCGTCAGGTGCCAGCTGAGCCGCGCGCGGCGGCGGTTCACCTCGTACAGGTTCTGCACGACCTTGCGGCGGTCGGCGGGCTGCAAGTCGCGGGTGGTCTTCAACGCGCGGGAGAGGGCGCTGTCAAGCGAGGCGCCTTCTTCCTGGGCCAACAGGGCTGTCAGGAGCGCCTGCGACACGGGCGTCGAGAGCACGGGTTTGCTCGCCGTAGGGGATTTCGGGGGTTTCGGGCCTTGTCTGGCCGGGTGACGCGTTTGCAAGCCTAGTGGTCCCGCATTAGATAACTGGTTCGCGCCCCAGGGTACCGCTTCGCGGGTGACCCGGAAGGTGCTTTTTCAATCGGAATCCAGCGCCACATCATGGGTAACAAACTTCTGAAGGAAGCCGCGGTCAACCATAGCGTGACCACAAAACGCGGCGTCTTGGAGCGGCTGTTCACGCTCATGTTCCAAGGGTTTGTCTATAACCAGATTTGGGAGGATCCCGACGTCGATATGGCGGCGCTTCGGATTGGGCCGACCAGCCGCATCATCACGATCGCGTCCGGCGGCTGCAACGTGGTGAATTACTTGGCCGCGAACCCGGCGAAGGTGATCGCGGTCGATTTGAACCCGAACCATATCGCGCTCACGCGGCTAAAGCTTGCGGCGCTTTCGCACCTGCCGACGTACGAAGATTTCTTCCAGTTCTTCGGCTACGCGAATTCGAAGGGAAATCGCGTCGCGTACGACAGCTTCCTGGTGGAGCGGTTGGACGAGACGACGCGCAAGTATTGGGCGCAGTGGATTCCGTTGCGCGGGCGGCGCATCAACATGTTCGCCCGCAATCTCTATCGCTATGGCCTGCTCGGCCGCTTTCTCGGCATGCTGCAGACGGACGCGCGGTTGCACGGCAAGCAGCTGAAAGAGATGCTGACGGCGCGCACGCCGGAGGAGCAGCGGGCGA
>JANNEL010000253.1:0-3041 GCA_031378595.1 Alphaproteobacteria bacterium | reverse complement strand
TTGCGCGCTTCGATGGGGTACACCGGTGCGAAGTCGATTGCGGACTTCCAGAAGAACGCGAAGTTCGTGCGTATCTCGGCGGCCGGTTTGCGCGAGAGCCATCCGCATTCCATTTCGGTGACACGCGAGTCGCCGAACTATCCGATGTCGGGTTAGCCGTCTGACACCTGGGGCACGCCTAGCCGCTGCGGCGGAAGTTCTGACCGAGATCTTTGCGCGCAAAGCTGCTGCGGATCGCACGCTTGCGGGTTGGGGCAAGGCCCATCGCTTCGCCGGGTCGAAGGACCGCGCCGCAATCGCTCAGCGCGTCTATGCGGTGTTGCGGCGGCGGAACGAGTGCGCGTTTCGTATGCAAAGCGACGAGGCGCGGTCGCTGGTGATCGGGTCGCTTGCCGTTGCCGACGGGTTGGATGCCGATGCGATCGCGGCGCTCTGCATCGACGGCACGCATGCGCTGGGTGCGCTCAGCGACGGCGAGCGTGAGCGGTTGGCGGCGGCAGCGTTGTCGAGCGATCCGTGGTTCTTGCTGAACTATCCGCAGTGGCTGCACACGCACCTGGCGCTCGCGTTTGGCGACGCGCTTGAGCGCGAGATGCGTGCCTTGAGCGAGCGCGCGCCGCTCGACTTGCGCGTCAACCCGTTGAAGTCTTCGCGTACGGACGTTTTGCGCGAGCTCGCGGGTGCCGGCATTGAGGCTTCGGCGCTCGCGAATCTCAGTTACGGGTTGCGCGTTGCGGCCGGAGCAGATGCGAAGGTCACGACACTTGCCGGCTATCAAGAGGGCCGGTTTGAGATTCAGGATGAGGCTTCTCAGCGTGCGGTCGTACTTGCCCGCGTTCAGCCCGGTTGGACGGTGATCGACTTGGCTGCCGGGGCCGGAGGAAAGGCGCTGGCGTTCGCCGCCGAGATGGCGAACAACGGGCGCGTGATCGTCTGCGATATCGATGCGGCGCGGCTCAGGCATAGCGAGCCGCGGATCGCGCGTGCTGGTACTACGATCATCGAGGCGCCTCGTGATCCGTACGGCGCCAGTATTTTGCGTTGCGCGGATGTCGTCTTCGTCGATGCGCCATGCAGCGGTAGCGGCACGTGGCGCCGCAATCCGGAAGCCAAGTGGACGCTGGATGCCGCGCGGCTGGAAAGCTACCGCCAGGCGCAGGTGCAGCTGTTGGACCGCGCCGTAGAACTGGTACGGCCGGGCGGGCTGATTGTTTTCGCCGTTTGCTCGGTCTTGCCGTGCGAGCGGCTTGAGCAAATCGAGGCGTTCCTGCAGCGGCATGCAGGTTGGCGCCTCGATACGACGCTCGACGTGAGCCCTGCGCGCGATGGAACGGACGGGTTTTTCGCCGCACGGCTTGTCCAAGCCTGAGGCTTGCTCTGATCGTGCGCTTGCTTATATGCCTCCAGTCATGACCCGCCGTCAGCGCCGTTTTGCGTTTCTGTTTGCGTCTTTGGGTGCGGCAGCGCTCGCGACCGTGCTGGTCGTCTTCGCGCTTGGCGATTCCGTTCTCTATTTCTATTCACCGAGCGAAGCGAAGGCCCGCAACGTCGAGGCTGGCAGATTGATCAATCTCGGCGGCCTGGTTTCGAAAGGCAGCGTCGAGCATCCGGGCGGCGTCGAGGTGCGTTTCAAGGTTACCGACAACGCCGAAGAAGTTGCGGTGACGTATTCAAACGACCTGCCGGATCTCTTCCGCGAAGGCCAAGGTGTGGTGGTCACGGGTGCCTTCCGGCCCGACGGCGTGTTCGCCGCGACCAAGGTTTTGGCGAAGCATGATGAGAACTATATGCCGCCTGAGGTTGCACGCAGCCTGAAGGACCGCGGCTTGTGGAAGAACAGTCCCCCGAAAAAGAATCCGTGAAACGGCTGAATACTGCGCCGGTTTCGTATGACGGCGAGTTAATGCGTCTGACAGATTTAAGCCATCTTCGGCCTCGTATATACTCGTTCTAGTGGAGCCCCCGGATGGGCGGGCTGCCCAGTGAGTTTCCCCAAGGAGAAGTCGATGTCCGCCGATGCTGCTTCGTCTGAAGCCGTCCCCGCAACCAAACCACGCACGCGTGTACTCGTTGCAAGCGCCGCCGCGCTCGCGCTGGCAATGACGGCCGGCGTTGTGGCTGGGTTTGTTTGGGGTGGAGGCGGTCCACCGGCAGTCGCGAATCCTACGGCGCTGGCGCTGCCGGGGTTGGCACCTGCGCCGATGATGCTTGGCGCCAGCGGCACGTTGCCGAGCTTGGCCGACATTGTGGAGCGCGTTGCGCCGGCGGTGGTGAGCCTCAAAGCGAAAGTGACCGCGACCGCGGAAGCGGAGCCGTCTGAAGAAGATTTGGAAAGTCTGCCGCCATCGCTGCGCGACTTCTTCGAGAAGTATCGCAAAGGCGGACCGAACCAGAAGGCCCGTCCGCGCGGCGAGGTGCAGGGTTCGGGCTTCGTTATCGATCCGTCGGGTTACATCGTCACGAATAATCACGTCGTCGCCAACGCGACTGAAATCGAAGTCGCGTTCGCAGACGGTAAGAAATACAAAGCGAAGCTTATCGGTCGTGACGAGCTCACGGACGTCGCCTTGATCAAGATCGAAGGCAGCAGCCGCTTTCCGTCGGTGACGTTCGCCGACGACACCCGCGTTCGCGTTGGCGACTGGGTTCTGGCGGTCGGTAATCCGTTCGGCTTGGGCGGAACGGTTACGGCCGGCATCATCTCGGCCCGCGGGCGCGACGACGTCGGCGGTACGACGTATACGGACTATCTGCAAATTGACGCCGCTATCAACCGCGGCAACTCCGGCGGTCCGACGTTCGATATGTCGGGGCGTGTGGTTGGCATGAACACGGCAATCTATTCGCCGTCGGGTGCGAGCGCCGGCATCGGCTTTGCCATTCCGTCGGGCACCGTTCAACGGGTGGTCGAGGAGTTGAAGAAGTCGGGCTCGGTGACGCGCGGCTGGCTGGGCGTGCAGATTCAGAGCTTGAGCGACGACGCGGCCCAGGCACTCGGTCTGCCGAACGCAAATGGCGCCATCGTCGCTGAAGTCATCGAC
>JANNEL010000181.1:0-3719 GCA_031378595.1 Alphaproteobacteria bacterium | reverse complement strand
CGGGCGTCCCGCCCGCTCTTACTTCTTCTCCTACGCCGCCAACTTGAGCTGCGGCGCCGGCTTGCCATACATCCGCTCAAGCCGCGCCCGCGCAGGCTTGTGCACGTTGACCTTGCTGAGATCGCCACCCGCCCAGGCCATCACCTTCTTGTCCATCACCGCAAACCACAGCGGCGGGATCGAGGCGAGTGCGTACATGCCGGGATAGCCGCTCGGCAACCGCGGCAGATCCGGAAAGTCGCGCAGCGCCTGATACGGGCGCAGCGCATTCGCATGATGATCCGAATGACGCTGCAGATGGAACGTCAGCAGGTTCGACACGACGTGGTTCGTGTTCCACGAATGACGCGGCTGCACGGCCTCATACCGGCCGTTCGCGAGCTTCTGGCGCAACAATCCGTAGTGCTCGACATAGTTCGCCTGCGTGAGCCCGTACCAGCCGACGAGATGGTGGATCACCAGGAACGGCAGCATCTTCCAACCGAACAGCGCAATCACCGCCGCGCCGATCACCAACGTGATCGCATAACCCTGCAGCACGTCGTTCTCGACCGACCACACGCTCTTGCCCTTTTTCTCAAGCCGAAGCCGCTCATGCTCCCAGCCGCGCTTGAACGCACCGGGCAACTCGCGCCCGGCAAACGCGTAGATGGATTCGCCCATCCGCGACGAAGCGGGATCTTCCGGCGTCGACACCCACACGTGATGCCCGCGATTGTGCTCGATGCAGAAATGGCCGTAGCCGATCAGCGAATTGATCACCTTCGCCGAAAACCGGTCGGTAGCATTCGTCTTATGCCCAAGCTCGTGCCCGATCGTCAGCACGTCGCCGTGCAGCATGCCGACGCCGAACGCGAACACGCCGATCGCCCACCACGGCAGGTCTTGGCTGCCCACGAACCAAACGGCGACGAAGAAGCTCGCATAGAACACCGGCACAGCAGCGTGCAGCAGCCAGCGATAGAACTGATCGTTCGCCATCGCCTCGACGACTTCTTCCGGCGGGTTGTGCGTGTCTTCCCCGAACAGGAAGTCGAGCCCGGGCACGACCACGTACATGTAAACGATCGGCACGAACACGACGGCGACGTTGCCGGTCCAGAAATAAAGCGCAACCGTCGCGGGCGCGACGCAGGCGAGCAAGAACGACAAGAACCAGAAATAGCGCTTGTTGTCGGTGTAGCTGACGGTGCGCCCGTCTGCGGTTTGGCCGGTGAACGTCATGTGGGTTTCCTTGAAGATGCAGGCTTATTCCCGAAGACTAGGCCACGCCGGGCGAAATCGTGAGTTCCGCCCGCGCCAAAGATGTGGCATTTTGCGCCACGCATGAAGACGTCCCAGCTCTTCGACACCGCCAAAGCCGTCCCCGCGCCGGCGACATACATCCGCCTGATGCTGCGCCACTTCGGCACGACGGAAGAGCGCCGCCGCCGCTTGCTTGAAGGCACCGACGTCGATCCCGAACGCATACAAAGCGCCGGTGCCGAGACGACGCTGTTTTCCTACCTGACGTTCAGCGAAAACTTGCTGGACGTCGTCGGCGACGACTGGCCGCTGCAATGCCTCGCCATTTGGGGCGCGCCGACGCAAGGTGCGCTCGAAGTCGCATCGCGCAGCGCACCCACGATCGGCGAGTGCATCGCGATCCTGGCGCGCTTCGGCCACGTGCGCGGTCCGCATCTGACGTTGCGCGTGAAGCGCGACAAGAAGAACACCTCGCTCGCCATCGCCCCGGCAGCCCCCGTTCCCGATCGCGTCATGCGGCCGATGGTCGAAACCGCCTACTTGAGCGGCAAGTCGATGGTCGACGGGCTGCTCGACGACGGCCACGACACGATCGTCTACCGCTTCACCAACCCGCCGCCGAAACACGCCGGCCGGCTGCGAGAGGTGCTGGGCGGCCGCGTCGAGTTCAACTGCGCCCAAGGCGAGATCGTGATCCCGAACGTGCTTTGCGACCGGCCGTCGCCGTATGCGGACGCCGGCCTCTACGCCAGCGCCGTCGCCGAACTCGAACAAGCGGCAACCCGCATCAAAACCGAAGACACGCTGGTGCTGAAGATCGAGCGCCTGTTGAAGCGCCGCCGCACCGGCCGGCTGACGGAAGACGAAGCCGCGGACGAACTCGGCCTCTCGCGCCGCACGCTGGTGCGCCGGTTAAGCGACAGCGGCACGTCGTTTCGAAAGCTCCTCGACGCCAACCTCAAAGCCCGTGCCGGCGAAATGCGGGCCGCAGGCAAACTCACGCGTGAGGAAATGTCCGAAGCGCTCGGCTTCGAAGACCCCACCAGCTTCAGCCGCGCCTGCCGCCGCTGGTTCCCGCGATCGTAGAGCGCAGCCTCTCAAACCGAGGCGCTTGGCCTGGGAGCGCGGGCGTCTCGCCCGCACTTTGCGGCCTCCACAACGCGCGTCGCTCTTAGAGTCAGCCAAGAGCGGGCGGGACGCCCGCGCTCCCAGGACGAGCGCACAACCTGACACGGGAGCATAAGTGAATAAGATATCCACAGAATTCGGTCTTCGCCACCGCGTGTCGCCGACGCCCGATTTGCAGAACGCGAGACGTCTCACACGACGCAGCCACGCGCGCTGCACCGTCAGCAACACGAAATGCACGCGACCAGGCAAAAAATCGGCAAGTTCGGAGGCAACCCAACGCATTGTACTGCCAACGAAAAATAGCGCACCCTTAAGGGTGATCCTAACCTCCCGGATAAGGGAGGGGTTGCACCCATAAGCCAGAAGCCAGAGTCCATAAGCCAACAACCAGAAGCCAGTAGCCAAAGTACTTAGCAGCAGCGCTGCTAACCGCACCACGCGATTTGCAGGGGCGATATCGGCGAGCCGTTGTGCTATGATCCGTTCATCAGCCATCACCGATCCGGAGCCGCCCCCATGTCCCTCAAAGGTCGCGTTGCCCTCGTCACTGGCGCGAGCCGCGGTATCGGCCGCGCGATCGCATTGGCCCTCGCCCAAGACGGCGCTGACGTCGCTGTGAACTACCGCCGCGAGGACAGCGAAGCCGAAAAGGTCGTCGCCGAAATCGAAGCGATGGGCCGCAAAGCCGCCGCCTACAAAGCTTCCGTCGACAACTTCGAGGAAGACGCGGCGATGGTCGAGCGCGTGAAGAACGAGCTCGGCCCGATCTCGATCCTGGTCAACAACGCGGGCATCGCAAGCCGCGGCAACACGGTCGCCGACACGGATCCGGGTGAGATGCAGCGCGTGCTCGGCGTGCACGCACTGGCGCCGTTCTATCTCTCGAAACTCGTGCTGCCACAGATGCGGGGACATAAACGAGGCGACATCATCGTGATCTCCTCGGTAGCGACGCTGGGCTACGCCGGCCGCGGCAGCCCCTACAACATGGGCAAGGCCGCGGGCGAAGCGCTCGCCTACACGTTGGCGAAGGAGGAGAAGGGCAACAACATCTACGTCAACGTCGTGGCCCCACCCTTGACCGACACCGACATGGGCCAGCGCCTGGCGAAGTCGCGCGGCGTGGAAGCCATCCACGACCTCGACAAGAACTCCCCCTTCGGCCACGTCTGCGCGCCCGACGACATCGCCAACGTCGTGCGCTACCTGGTGTCACCGCTGAACACGTACGTCTCAGGCGAAAAAATCACCGTCCACGGCGCCGCCGACCGCGCCGGCTTTGCGTGAGGACTGATCTTGCGCGTCAGCGCGGTTTTGATTCAGCCTCACACGAAGCCACAAAG
>JANNEL010000231.1:0-2592 GCA_031378595.1 Alphaproteobacteria bacterium | reverse complement strand
CAACTCGCAGCCGAGACGCTGAAACTCGCGCACCAGATCGCCGCCAAATCCCGCGTCTCGATCGCAATCGGCAAAGAAGCGTTTCACCGCCAACTTGAAATGGGCCTGTCCGACGCCTACGCCTACGCGAGCGAAACGATGACCCGCAACATGCTCGAAGCCGACGCCGAAGAAGGCATCGGCGCCTTCATCGAGAAGCGCGAACCGAAATGGGAAAACTGACATGACCGACACGCCGCTGCCTGAAGGTTTCCAACTCACGCAGCTCGACCCGGAATACCATGCCAAACGCAACGAAAGGCTGACCGCGCTGCGCGAGCAATGCCCCGTCAAGCGCGATCCAATGTTCGGCGCGTTCGTCGTCAGCCGATACGACGACGCGCGCGGCATACTGACCGACCGCACCATGTGGCGCACCGCCGCAAAGGCCGAACCCGAGGCTTCGATCGTCAAACTCCGCGAGCAGAACGAGCCGCAGGAGCTCCGCCAAGAGGGCGGCATCCGCAACATCATCTTCATGGAAAACCCGGACCATGCCCGGGTGCGCCCGCCGATGCAGAAGGCGCTCTACACGCGCGTGGCGAAGTGCAAAGCGGATGTCGAGGATATCGTCGCGCGCGTCCTTGACCGGCTCGACACCTCAAAGCCGGTCGATCTGATGGAAGAACTCTGCGTTCCCGTGCCGGTGATGGTGATCGCGAGGCTGCTGGGCATCGACGAAAGCCGCTTCCACCAGTTCCGCGAATGGTCGGAGGGGTTGATCCTAAGCCTGAACGCGATGCGTTCGCCCGAACAGACTGAGCGCTACATCCAAAGCGCGCTCGCCCTGCGCGCATTCTTTGAACAGGAAATCGCGGCACGGCGCGCGAAAAAGCACGACGACCTGATCAACGACATTCTTGAAGCGCAAGATCACGGCACCGAACTTTCCGACCTCGAAATCTGGGACAACCTGATCGGTTTCCTCGTCGCGGGAAACCTCACCACGACCGATCTGATCGGCAACGGAATCTACCTTTTTCTGAAACACGGACCAGCTCGCAAAACTAAGGGCCGACCCGAAGCTTTTGGGTCCGGCGATCGAAGAAATCCTGCGCTACGAATCACCGGTCGACATCACGATCCGCGTCGCTTCGCGCGAAATGGACATGCAAGGCTGTCCGATCAAAGCCACGCAAGCGATCATAACATCGCTTCCTGCCGCGAACCGCGACCCGCGCACCTTCGCGAACCCGGACACATTCGACATCACGCGTGAAGCCAAACCCCACGTCGCGTTCGGCGGCGGCGCGCATATCTGCATCGGCGCACCGCTGGCCAGATTGGAAGCGCAAGTCGTCTTCCAAATTCTGTTCGACCGTTTCCCGAACTTGGCGCTCGCTGAGGAAAGCGTATCGTGGAAGCCGACCGTGTTTTTTCACGGCCTTCAACGCCTGAACGTGCGGCTGACTTAGAGCCCTACCGGCCGGCTACCCAAACGCCACCGACGGCGCCTGCAAGCTTGCTGGACAGCGAAAGCGCAATCGTTGGCGCCAGAACGGAAATCCCTCCCATCGCGCCGATCACGCTCAGGTCGATTGCGGCATAGACCGCGAACGTCGTCAGCGCGAACACCAACGCATCGCGAGCGGGCTTTCGCGACATCGCCAACATTGCCAAAAGGAACAACAGCCAGCCGAACACGATGCTGGACAACGGTGCGATCCACTGCGCTGCGGCCTCGTAGTAAGGGGCACCGTGCCCCGGATCGCCGAACACCGAGTACCACGCGACAGCGCCGAAGCTGATTGCAAGGTTGAGGACGAGTATTCCGACCGCTGTACCGGCCGCCCTAAGAAACTCTAGCGCACCCATACCTTCCGCCTCCCGCCGCTTGGCTAACCGCATGCGTCATCGCACGAATAACATCGCCGGCAAACAACCGGTGCACGAATTCGCGTTCGAGTTACCGCTTGCGCTGTGCCCTGCCGTCTTGCGAACACAAGCGCCGGGGTATGGGGGTCACATGCGGCGCGTTTTGCTGGTCGGGAGCTTGTCGCTCACGCTTGCCGCGTGTGTCGGCGACTACACCGGCGCAGGCCTCCCCGAAAGCGACACGCCGCCAAGCTGGGGCCAAGAGATCCCATCCGACGCCGCGGTGTGGCCGCAGCAAACGTGGTGGCGCGCGTTCGGCAGCGATGAACTGAACGCGCTGATCGCCGCCGCACAAGCGAACAACCTGAACCTCGCCGCAGCCCGCTTCCGCGTCGAGCAGGCGGACGCGCAAGCGCGCATCGCGGGCTCGTCGCTGTTCCCAGGCTTGAGCGCTGGTCTGCGCGCGGACGAGTCCGGCGACATTCACGGGCCAGGCGTGAAGACACGTGCGCTCGGCGCGAACCTGAACGCGTCTTACGAGCTCGATTTCTGGGGCCGCAATCTGGCCGACGCGCGTGGCGCCGACGCGTCGCTGCGCGCGAGCCGCTACGACCAAGAAACCGTCGCGCTGACGACGGTGTCGAGCGTCGCCACGAGCTACTTCCAAGTGCTCGCATTGCGCGACCGCCTGGCCTACGCAAAGAAGAACGTCGAAAACGCCGATCGCCTGCTCTCGCT
>JANNEL010000183.1:0-1771 GCA_031378595.1 Alphaproteobacteria bacterium | reverse complement strand
CGCGGCAAGGGCTCGCTCGTGATGTCGCTGTTCACGCACGATCCGAAGATCGTCCGCGAGTTCATCGACGGCGCGGCATCGTTCCACGGCCGCCTCGTCGTCATCGATCGCGACTGCGCGAAGGAATCGACGGGTCACGGCTCGCCGCTCCCCGTGCTGATCCACGGCGGCCCCGGTCGCGCTGGCGGCGGGGAAGAGATGGGCGGACTGCGCGGCGTCATGCACTACATGCAGCGCACTGCGGTCCAAGCCTCGCCGCGCACGATCAGCGCCGTCACGAGCAACTGGCTCACCGGTGCGCCTCAAACGATTGACACAGTTCATCCGTTCCGCCTCCGCTTCGGCGAACTAGAACTCGGGCGAACGCTTGTTACGAAGGCTCGCACGATCACGCTCGAAGACGTCGAACACTTCGCCCATTTCACCGGCGACACATTCTACGCGCACATGGACGAAAAAGCCGCCGCCGCAAATCCGCTGTTCGGCGGCCGCGTCGCGCATGGCTATCTGCTGCTCTCGTTCGCGGCAGGCCTGTTCGTCGACCCCGACCCCGGTCCCGTTCTCGCGAACTACGGCCTCGACGACCTGCGCTTCATCAAGCCCGTTAAACCGGGCGAGTCGATCAAAGTGAGCCTCACGGTGAAGCAAAAGACATCGCGCACCGACAAATACGGCGAGGTCCGCTGGGCCGTCTTGCTCACGAACGCAAATGAAGAACCGGTGGCGAGCTACGAGCTGCTGACGATGAACGCGCTTTGAGATTGCTTGCCTTCGACAGCGGCGGTGCCGGCGACAAGCTGATCGTTCTGCTGCATGGCTTGGGTGCCACGCGCCAAGTCTGGCAGCCGATGGTCGACGCCAACAGGTGGCGTGGCAGCTGGATCGCGCCCGATTTGCGCGGCCACGGCACCTCTCCGCATGCTGACACCTACGCGCTCGCCGATCACGCCGCCGACATCGCAAGCCTCATTCGAACGTCTGGCTCGTGGCGCGAGATCGTTATCGCCGGTCACTCGATGGGCGGCGCCGTCGCACTCGCCTTGGCATCGGGCACGTTCGGATTCATGCCAGCGCGCGCTTTCGGTCTTGGCATCAAGGTCGCATGGAGCGACGAAGAACTCGTTCGCATGCGCGACCTCGCTGCCGCGCCCACGCGACACTTCGCAACGAAGGACGAAGCGATCGACCGCTACCTAAAGGTTGCGGGCCTCGCCGGCCTCGTCGACAAACACTCACCAGCGGCGGCCGCAGGCGTAGCATCCAACGGCGCTGGATGGCGCCTCGCCTACGATCCACGCACAATGACGGTTGGCGCCCCGCCGATGCGAGCATTGATCGACGCTGCCAGCGCACCGATCCATCTCGCGCGCGGTGAAGCCGATCGCCTGGTCACACTCGAACAACTGCGTGCTTACGACGCCCAAGCCATCGACCTGAAGGGTTCCGGTCACAACGCGATGCTCGAAAGCCCGAGCGCCGTGTGGGATTGGATCGAAAGCCACCGCAAATGAACGGCGCAGATCTCGCTCATAGTTTCGACCTGAAGAAGCTACCGGACACCTTCTACGACGACCCTTTCCCGACCTACCGCGCCCTACGCGAGCACGAACCGGTCAAGCGCATGCCCGACGGTTCGATCTTCTTAAGCCGCTACGCCGAGGTGCTGTCTGTCTATCAAGACACCGCAACGTTCTCGTCCGACAAGAAAGCCGAGTTCGGCCCGAAATACGACACCGCCTCGCGCCTGTTTCGTCATCACACGACAAGTCTC
>JANNEL010000107.1:0-3387 GCA_031378595.1 Alphaproteobacteria bacterium | reverse complement strand
GCTTCGGGGCCTGTCCGCGCCGGAGATGACCGGGCTGATCGGCGGTTTGCGTGCGCACAATGTTGGTTCGCCGAAGCACGGCGTGCTGACGAAGAAGACCGAGACGCTGTCGAACGACTGGTTCGTTAACCTGCTCGACATGGGAACGGTCTGGAAGGGCGTCGACGGCGGCACCTTCGAGGGCCGCGACCGCAAGAGCGACCAAGTCAAATGGACCGCGACGCGTGTCGATCTCGTGTTCGGTTCGCACGCGCAGTTGCGCGCGCTGGCCGAAGTCTACGGCGCCAGCGACGCGAAGGAGAAGTTCGTGAAGGACTTCGTCGCTGCGTGGAACAAGGTCATGGAACTCGACCGCTTCGATCTGAAGGCGAAGAAAGCGGCGTAGCACGCTCCTGATTTTTCAATGACAAAGGGCCGTTCCTAGGAGCGGCCCTGTTGTTTTGCGATCAAAGGGTACTTGCGCCGGCCCAGGCAGCATGATACTTAAGTGAATGCTTAAGTATCAAACAGCGCTCGACAAAACGTTTCATGCACTCGCAGACCCAGGAAGGCGGGCGATGCTCGCCCAGCTTTCGCGGGGCGAGGCGTCTGTGAGCGATCTCGCGGAACCGCTCGAAATGTCGCTTCCCGCGGTCGTGCAACATCTCGCCGTTCTTGTCGATGCGGGGTTGGTGAGTTCGTCGAAGGTGGGACGCGTGCGTACCTGCCGGTTGGAGGCGGATTGCCTTGCGACGGCCGAGCGCTGGATCGCCGACCGACGCGCTTTGTGGGAGGGCAGGCTCGATGCGCTTGGCTGGTATCTCGCGGAGACGAATTCGAACGGTCGAAAGAAAGGGAGACGCAAATGAACACGGTCAAGACAGCACATGGGACAATTGTGTTGACCCGTCGATATCCTGTGAGCGCATCGCGCGCCTTCGCGGCGTGGGCGGATGCGGCGGCGTTGGCGCGCTGGTATACCCCTGGCGACGAGGCCTGGTCCGCGCGCATCGAGACACATGAGTTTCGCGTCGGCGGGCGGAAGGTCGTTTCGTTCGGGCCCAAAGGCGGAGCGCGCTACGTCGAGGACTGCCGGTACGAGGATATCGTCGAGAGACAGCGCATTTGTCTTTCGATGACCATGTCGAGCGGCGGCGAGCGTATGACCTCAACCCTTGTGACGGTGGAGTTTGCGGAGGAGCGCGGCGAGACAACGTTGAAGGTAACGGATCAGTCTGCGTTCTTGGACGGCAAGGATTGGTCAGAAGATCGGCAGAAGGGTTGGAGCGAGACGTTAGTCAAGTTGACGGGCGAGTTGGTTCGCTCGTAGGCGCGTTGAGCTTAGAGGGCGCCACGCCAACGCGTGGCACCCTTATCTCTCAGCGGAAGCAGGCCGCAAGCTTTCCGACCCAGGCTTTCAATTCGTCTTTCATGGCTAGTGGCGTTACGCCGTGGCGCACGATGATCAAGTCGCGATCCGGGGCGATGATCGTGAACTGCCCTTCATAGCCGTTCGCCGAGAACGATCCCGGGCCGCCGAAATCCAGCCACCAATGCGCGCCATAGCGATTGGCATCGACGCCTGCCTGCTGAAATGTGGGCTTTCGCGCATAGTCGACCCACCGCTCCGGCAGAAGCCGCCGCCCCTCCCAAACGCCGTCGCGCAGGTAGAGCAGCCCAAAGCGTGCGAAATCGCGCGCCGTCATGAAGCAATAGCTTGAGCCGATGAACACGCCCGAGGCATCGAACTTCGGTATGGCGGAGCGAATGCCCAGCGGCTCGAACAAGCGCGTGTGCATGAAGCGCTCGAAGTCCGGGCCATAGGCGTTGAGCGCGCGCGAGGCGATGCGGCTCACGATATTCGTCGTGCCGCTCGCGTAGGACCAAAACGCGCCGGGTTGATGCTCCAAAGGCTGCGAAGCCGCGTACGCCGCGACATCGTCTTTGCCCTCTTGGAACAGCATCGCGATCACGTCGGATGGTCTGCCGCCCGGCGCATAGTCTTCGATGAACTTGAGGCCGCTCGACATGCGCAAGAGCTGGTCGAGCGTGATGGCGCGCCGCGTGTCGCCCGCCCATTCCGGTACATCGGCCGGCGCCGACACATCGAGCTTGCCGTCCTTCACCAAGAAACCGATCAGCGCGTGCGTGATGCTCTTGGCCTTCGACCACGAATGATGCGTGCTCGACGCATCGAAGCCTTCGCCGTAGCGCTCAAATGTGATGCGCCCGCCCTGCACGATCAGCAGTGCGTGCGTTTCGCCCAGCGTTGGCGTCGATTTCGCGGCAAAGGCCTCGGCGACCAACGCGTCGAAACCCGCGCGATTGACGTCCCGCAACGGGCCGCTCGGCCAATCTTGCGTCGGCCACGGCGTATCATGAGGCTGAGGTGGAAGCGGCAGAAGGGACATGGCCAACCCATAGCAAAGAAAGCGTCGCGAGCAGGCGGCGACGCACAGTCGTTCTTGCACGGGCATTGATGGGGGAGGAAGCGGAAATCTGCGAGTGCGCGCGAATTCGGCGCGCACTCGCCGGCGCTCACGCCAATCCCCGATCCGCCAGCCAGCCCCGGGGCAGGTGGATCAACAAAACCTGTGTGTCATGGTCCGCGAAGGCGGACCACCCACGACTTTCTGAGGTTCATAGAGTCCCTGCTTGCGCCGTCAGTAGCTAAGCGGGATTTCGTTCAGTCAATCGGACCTTCCACGCGCGCAGCCATGTCTTCAGGCGCTTCTCGCGGCGGATGGCGGTGAGTGGATCTTCAAACACCTCATAGTAGACGAGGCGCGTGAGGCCGTATGCATTTACGAACCCTTCGCTCTTCCCTTCGCGATGTTCCGCCACGCGCCGCATCAGATCGCCCGTCATGCCGATGTAGAGCGTGCCGTTCGGCCGGTTCGTCACGATGTAGACGAAGTAGTTGCGCATGCGAGGAGGGTGAACCGTGAATGCGGCGGAAGCGCGACGAAGAAGTCGTGGGTGGTCCGCCTTCGCGGACCATGACATTTAGGGGGAGGCGATGGAGCTGTCCTTGCACCTTTGTGGGTTCCTCGGCTTCAAAAGGTACTTGTCATGGTCCGCGAAGGCGGGCTACCCACGACTTTTCACTCCACACTTCTCTCGCCGCCGCCGACGAATGTTTGCTAGCATGCCGCCATGACCCTATCCGACGAGCAATTGGAACGTTATGCGCGGCACATCATCCTTCGGGAGGTGGGCGGTGTTGGCCAAGCACGGTTGCGTGATGCGCGGGTGCTTGTCGTTGGTGCAGGCGGATTGGGCTCGCCGGCGCTGCTTTATCTTTCGGCTGCGGGCGTGGGGACGATCGGCATCGTCGATGATGACGAGGTTTCGCTCTCGAATTTACAGCGGCAGATTGCGCATCGCACCGTGGATATCGGCCGGCTG
>JANNEL010000155.1:0-1570 GCA_031378595.1 Alphaproteobacteria bacterium | reverse complement strand
GCGCGCAACCGATCCCGTCCGCCGCGCCGCCAGCATCCACATGCTCGAAGCATTGGAGCGCGCGGACGAAACCCTATACTCCTGGCTCCCCACCGACCTCCGCACCTTCACCCACCGCTTCACCGCACTCACAACGGCAGGCTATCCGGAAGCTGCGGCCCTCCAACACCTCGACGCCGCCAAATCGCTCCCGCCTGCGAAAACCTCCACCCGCCGCCACCACTTCGACACCCACATCCGCATCGACGAAGTGGTCGACGCAATCGCCCGCACATTCCTGGCTGCAGGAGGCAAAGCCGAGCGGTGGGGCGACATCGTTGGATGAGGCTGCATTGCGCTGGAGAGTGCCATCACTTATGCTCTCAACAGCGATCGATCATTTGCGGCGAGGGACACGATGTTCAGACCGGCAGTATGGCGAGCAATCAACGTTAGCCTGACCGCCGCGTTCGTCATTCTCGCCCTCGCGATGTCTTGGGCCATCTTTGAAACGCTGTTTGTGCCGTCAGGTGAGGGTATTCTAAATTCCGACGTGACGGCACCCCTAACCAGCGATGAGAAGGCACGCGTTATTCTGCAAGCCTTGATGATACTGCCCCTCGAACTTGCTGGACTTGCTCTGGTTTTCTTCTTGGCTCAGCTTCCGTTCCTGCCTGGGGAACCTTAGCCGCTTAGCATAACGGCAACCGCCTGCCAGCATCGAGTCGGCTGCCGTGCGGCCGCGCTAGAGGCCGCCGACCAACTCATCCAAACGAAAGGTTGCCCGCACATGTTGCTGCGCGACACGAACCCGTCTGACTTCCGCGTGCCCAGGGCGCCGGGCCGGACGATTGCATCCGATCCCGCCGCCGAAGACGCGCTGCGCCGCCGCAACGATCGCGACGCGCGGCTTGCCCTCGCGCACGAACGCGCCCGCGCACGCACGCAGATGCTGAAGATGTTCGCTGAGGAGGGGCAAGAGAGCGCGGGGCTCGTCGCCCGCGCCGACGCAGCGCTCAAAGCCTACAAGGCCTCGCCCGGCGCGCTGAAGGGCGACGACTTCGCCGAACTGGCCCGCGACGTGCGCGGCCAGGCGCTCGGCCTCGAAGCGATGGCGCGTGCCCGCGGCCGCGTCGTGCAAACCGGCAAGACGCTGGACACGCTGATCGAAGCGACGCGCGCCGCGCCCGAAAACTTCGAAGCCCACGCGAACGCCGCGCGCGAGGCGATCGACGGACAAAAGCTGCCCGCAAAAATCGAGGCCGCCTTCCGCGCGCGCCTCGCCGAAATTCCGGAAGCCGCACTTGGCACGCTGATCGAGCGCGACCCGGCGCACGCGGCCGAGTTGATCAAGACGCGCGAAGGTCCGGCCGATGCAACGTTCGGACTCGACCGCGCGACACTGCGCATGCTGGGCAAACAAGCCGCCGCCGCGATCGATCAAGCCGACGCGGCGCGCGCGAACGGAACGAACGTCGAAGCCATGCGCGCCCACGTCGACGCCGCAAACGCGATCGACGCGGCCGCGGGCGCGCGCCATCGCTTCGAGGCCGAGCGCCTGGCCGCGCACGTCGCGGGCCAGTTCGGCGAA
>JANNEL010000021.1:0-3306 GCA_031378595.1 Alphaproteobacteria bacterium | reverse complement strand
GCGGCGCTGTTTCTTGGCGGTGTCGTCACCCTTTTCGTGATCGGGATTGATGCACTGCAGCAACCGGCACCGAAGCCTGTGCGCGTTGTTTTCAAAATCGAAGAGTTGCGACCGCTCGGTCCCGACGTGCGGACGATCGAGGTCGAACGCGGCGACACGCTGACCGGCATTCTGGTTGAGCAAGGGATCGACGCGGCGGAGGCGCGCACGGCGGTTGCGGCCCTTTCGTCCGTGTACGAACCAACTTCTATTCGCGCTGGCGAGAGCGTCGTCGTGACGTTCGCGCCGGAGGGATCGCCGCTCGTTTCGATTGCCCTGAAACCCAGCGCAGAGCGCGATCTGCTCGTACGGCGGAACGCGGACGGTTCGTTCGTGGTGGACGACAACGTCAAGGTGCTGACCGCGGTCGAGTCGCATGCGCGCGGCACGATCGACGGGTCGCTTTATGCGTCTGCGAAGGCGGCCGGGGTGCCAGAGGCTGTCGTCATTTCGCTGATCCATATCTATTCGTACGACGTGGATTTTCAGCGTGAAGTGAAATCCGGGGACAAATTCGATCTCCTTTATACGACCTATGTCGATGACACCGGGCAGACGATCCGCGGCGGCGATATCGCCTACGCCGAATTGACGCTTGGGCGGACGAAGAAGCCGCTTTATCGCTTCACGACGTCCGACGATAAGAGCACCGATTACTTCACCGCCAAGGGCTGGTCGGGGAAGCGGCAGTTGATGCGGACGCCGATCGACGGGGCGCGCCTTTCGTCCGGCTATGGCATGCGGCGGCACCCGATTTTGGGCTACACGAAGATGCACAAGGGCGTCGACTTCGCGGCGCCGTCGGGGACGCCGGTGATGGCGTCCGGCAACGGGGTCGTGAAGATGGCCCGATGGTTTGGCGGCTACGGCAACTTCATCGAACTCAACCACACGAACGCGTATGCGACCGGGTATGGGCATCTGTCGCGGTTTGCGCGCGGGATTAAACCCGGCGTGAAAGTGCGGCAGGGGCAGATCATCGCCTATGTGGGCACCACGGGCCGTTCCACGGGGCCGCATTTGCATTACGAAGTTCTACTGAAAGAAAAGCAGATCAATCCGATGGGCGTGAAGCTGCCGACGGGGCGCGAGTTGACCGGGAAAGACATGCTCGCGTTTCAGGCGAACGTCGCGCGGATTCAGCAGTCTTTGAGCAGCGAGCCGTCGCAGGTTGCGCAGGCGCGGGTGCTGCCTTAGCGTTCTTCGTTATGCTCCTCATTCTCCTCGCGTTGTCGTGGCAGGTTGCCACTTTGAGCGATCCTTTGGGCCGTCCGGTTTATGTCGCCGAAGTGGCGCCGGATAGCGCGCGATCGTTGCGCTTTTTGTGCGGCGGGATGACCGGCGTCGTTTTGCAGTTCAATCTGGGCCGTATCACGCCGTCGGCCGATGCGTTTTCGTTGAACGAACCTCGGCCTGAAAACGTGCGCTTCACGTTCGCCGAGGGCAACTACGATACGACCGCGATGCGCGCACCGATTACCGACGGGATCGGCACGTATGAGATCAAGGGCGAAGAGGCGATCTTCGTGCTCTCTCTCATGCGCGACAGCGAGCAGGTCGAGGTGCAACATGCGGGCGGCACGGCGGACTTTCCGCTGACGGGTGCCAGAGCCGCGATCGACGAGACGCGCGCCAACTGCCCGTACAAGTATCCCGACCTTTAGTGCAGCGTCGTTCCTTTCCGTTTCTCGTTGATGAGCAGACCGGTGCCGTCGGATGAGACGCGGACCGCGTCGCCGTCGTTGATTTTGCCCTCGAGCAATTGCTCGGCCAGCGGGTCTTGCAGGAAGCGCTGGATCGCTCGCTTCAGCGGACGCGCGCCGAAGACCGGATCGTAGCCGGTGTTGGCGAGCCATTCCTTGGCCGGCTTGTCGAGTTCGATCGTGATCTTGCGGTCGGCGAGCAGCTTCGTCAGACGCGCGATTTGGATGTCGACGATCTTGTCCATCTGATCGCGGCCCAGACGGTGGAACAGGATCACCTCGTCCAAGCGGTTCAAGAACTCCGGCCGGAAGCGGGAGCGCACGATTTCCATGACGCCTTCGCGCACCGCGGCGGTGTCTTCGCCCTCAGCCTGCGAGGCGAGCAGATCGCCACCCAGCTTCGACGTCAGGATGATGACCGTGTTCTTGAAGTCGACCGTGCGCCCCTGCCCGTCCGTCAAGCGTCCATCATCGAGCACCTGAAGCAGCACGTTGAAGACGTCGCCGTGCGCCTTTTCGATTTCGTCGAAGAGGATGACTTGGTAAGGACGCCGGCGCACCGCTTCGGTGAGCGCGCCGCCTTCTTCGTAGCCCACGTAGCCCGGCGGGGCGCCGATCAGGCGCGCGACCGAGTGCTTCTCCATGTATTCCGACATGTCGATGCGAACCATCGCGGTGTCGTCGTCGAACAGGAATGCGGCGAGCGCCTTTGTCAGTTCGGTTTTACCGACGCCGGTCGGACCTAAGAAGAGGAACGATCCGATCGGACGGTTCGGGTCTTGCAGGCCAGCGCGCGCACGGCGCACGGCGGCGGAGACCGCGTGCACGGCTTCTTCTTGACCGACGACGCGTGCACCGATCGATTTTTCCATGCCGAGCAGTTTCTCGCGCTCGCCCGCCAACATCTTGTCCACGGGGATGCCGGTCCAGCGCGAGACGATCTGGGCGATGTGTTCTTCCGTCACCGCTTCGGTGACGAGCTGCGTCGCTTGGCCTTCGTCGATCTTCTGCAGATCCTTTTCCAAGGTCGGGATCACGCCGTAGGCGATTTCGCCCGCTTTCGCGAGGTCGCCCTTGCGTTGCGCGAGTTCGAGATCGTGGCGCGCCTTCTCCAACTTCTCTTTGATCGCCTGCGCCTGGCCGAGCTTTGCCTTTTCCTGTTTCCAGCGGCTGGTCAGCGACGACGATTTCTCTTCGAGGTCGCCGAGCTCTTTCTCGAGCTTCTGCAAGCGGTCCTTCGATGCGGAATCCGTTTCCTTTTTCAGCGCCTCGCGCTCGATCTTGAGCTGCATCACGCGGCGGTCGAGTTCGTCGAGCTCCTCGGGTTTCGAATCCACCTGCATGCGCAGACGGCTTGCCGATTCATCGATGAGGTCGATCGCCTTGTCCGGCAGGAAGCGGTCGGAGATGTAGCGGTTCGAGAGCTGGGCTGCGGCCACGATCGCCGAGTCCGTGATGCGGACGCCGTGGTGCAGTTCGTATTTCTCTTTCAGGCCGCGCAGGATCGAGATCGTGTCTTCGACGGTGGGTTCGCTCACGAAGATCGGTTGAAACCGCCGCGCCA
>JANNEL010000734.1:0-3256 GCA_031378595.1 Alphaproteobacteria bacterium | reverse complement strand
GTTTCCCGCAAAGACGCAAAGCCTCAAATAAGAGGGAATGCCCCCCTTCGGCGCGAAGCGCCTGTCAGGCGATATAAAAGCGCCTCCGGCGCCAAGTTCGTTCTTTCTTCTTTGCGGCTTTGCGTCTTTGCGGGAAACATTTCTTTTTGCATGACGCTACTCCGCCGCAACGGCAGCAGGTTTGCCCGCGCGCTTGGCGTTGATGCGGCGTTCGATTTCGGTGCGGAAGTGACGGATCAAGCCCTGGATCGGCCAGGCCGCCGCGTCGCCGAGCGCGCAGATCGTGTGGCCTTCGACTTGGTACGTGACCTCGAGCAGCAGATCGATCTCTTTCGGTTCGGCGTCGCCGGTGACCAGGCGCTCCATCACGCGCCACATCCAGCCGGTGCCTTCGCGGCACGGCGTGCACTGGCCGCAGGATTCGTGCTTGTAGAAACGCGCGAGGCGGGCGATCGCTTTGACGATGTCGGTCGAGCGATCCATCACGATGACGGCCGCGGTGCCGAGGCCCGACTTCACGTCGCGCAAGCTGTCGAAGTCCATCAGGACCGTGTCGCAAATCGATTTCGGGATCAGCGGCACGGACGAGCCGCCAGGGATCACCGCCAGCAAATTGTCCCAGCCGCCGCGCACGCCGCCGCAATGCTTGTCGACGAGTTCGCGGAGCGGGATGCCCATTTCCTCTTCGACGTTGCAGGGGTTGTTCACGTGGCCCGAAATGCAGAAGAGTTTGGTACCGGTGTTGTTTGGGCGGCCGAGGCCGGAGAACCACGCGGCCCCGCGGCGCAGGATTTCCGGCGCGACCGCGATCGACTCCACGTTGTTCACGGTCGTTGGGCAGCCGTAGAGGCCGACGTTCGCAGGGAACGGCGGCTTCAGGCGCGGCATGCCCTTCTTGCCCTCAAGGCTTTCGAGCAAGGCGGTTTCTTCGCCGCAAATGTAAGCGCCTGCGCCGTGATGGACGTAGCAGTCGAAGTCCCAGCCAGCGCCCGCCGCGTTCTTGCCGAAGAGGCCCGCAGCGTAGCATTCCTCGATCGCCGCCTCGAGGCGCTTGTATTCAATGCGAAACTCGCCGCGGACATAGATGTAGCAAGCGTGCGCGTTCATCGCGAAGCTTGCGATCAGGCAGCCTTCAAGCAGCGTGTGCGGGTCGTGCCGCATGATATCGCGGTCTTTGCACGTGCCCGGTTCGGACTCGTCCGCGTTGACGACGAGGTAGGCCGGGCGGCCGTCCGACGCCTTCGGCATGAACGACCACTTGAGACCGGTCGGAAAGCCCGCGCCGCCGCGGCCGCGCAAACCCGACTTCTTCATCTCGTCGATGATCCAGTCGCGACCCTTTTCGATCAGCCCCTTGGTGTTGTCCCAATTGCCGCGTTTGCGCGCGGCGGGAAGGCGCCAATCGTGGACGCCGTAGAGGTTGGTAAAGATGCGGTCAGAATCGGAAAGCATCAGCCGCCCTTCGTGTAGAGAGATGCGTCGGTGAGCGTTTGCGGTCCCCCCTCAGGCGCCGAGGTTTGGCGGCCAATCTGGGACCCCGGTCTCGGTTTCCGGCCGGCGCGCAGGTCGTTGATGATGCCCTCGGTGCGCGCGCCGTCGACATCTTCGTAGAAGTCGTCGCCGATCTGCACGACCGGCGCGTTCACGCACGCACCCAAACACTCGACTTCCATCCACGACAGCTTGCCGTCGGCCGATACGGTTTCGGCGTGTGGGTGGATGTGTTTCTTGCACGCCGCGACAACGCCGTCGGAGCCGCGCAGCCAGCACGGCGTGGTGGTGCAAACCTGCAAGAGGTACTGACCCACCGGCTTCAAATTGAACATCGTGTAGAACGTCGCGATCTCCAGCACGCGGATCGGCGACATGGCGAGCATCTCGCCGATGACGCGCATCATCGGCTCGGTCACGTGGCCGCCGTTCTGCTCCTGCGCGCGCCAGAGCAACGGCACGACGGCGGAGGCTTGGCGACCGTCCGGATATTTCTTCATCTGCTTTTGCGCCCAGGCCAGATTTTCCGGTGTGAACGCGAACGACGTGGGTTGATCGGGCGCGAGACGGCGCAGGCTCATCGATCGATCTCCCCGAACACGATGTCGAGGGAGCCTAGGATCGCGGAAACGTCGGCGATCATGTGGCCTTTGCAGAGGAAGTCCATCGCCTGCAAATGCGGGAAGCCCGGCGCGCGGATTTTGCAGCGGTAGGGTTTGTTCGAGCCGTCGCTGACGAGGTAGACGCCGAATTCGCCCTTCGGCGCTTCGACGCACGAATACACTTCGCCTTCCGGCACGTGGTAGCCTTCGGTGTAGAGCTTGAAGTGATGGATCAAGGCTTCCATCGACTGCTTCATCTCGGCGCGCTTGGGCGGGATGACTTTGCCGGACGCTTCGTGCACCGGGCCTTTGGGCATCTTCTCGATGCACTGCTTCATGATCTTCGTCGACTCGCGCATCTCTTCCATGCGGCAGAGGTAGCGGTCGTAGCAGTCGCCGTTCTTTCCGACCGGGATGTCGAATTCGAGGTCGGAGTAGCACTCGTAGGGTTGTGCGCGACGCAGGTCCCAGGCCATGCCGGAGCCGCGCACCATGACACCCGAGAAGCCCCAAGCAAGGGCCACCTCAGGCGTCACGACGCCGATGTCGACGTTGCGTTGTTTGAAGATACGGTTCTCAGTGAGCAGCGTTTCGAGGTCGTCGATGACTCTTGGGAACTCTTCGCACCACTGGTGGATATCGTCGAGCAGCTTCTGCGGCAGATCTTGGTGTACGCCACCCGGCCGAATATAGGCCGCATGCATCCGCGAGCCGCTGGCGCGCTCGTAGAAGATCATCAGCTTCTCACGCTCTTCGAAGCCCCAGACCGGCGGCGTTAGCGCGCCTACGTCCAGCGCCTGCGTCGTGGTGTTCAGAAGATGCGAGAGGATGCGGCCGATTTCGCTGTAGAGTACGCGGATGTACTGCGCGCGCGGTGGCACGGTGATACCGCATAGCTTTTCGACCGCGAGCGCAAAGGCGTGCTCTTGATTCATCGGCGCGACGTAATCGAGCCGGTCGAAGTCTGGCACGGCTTGCAGATACGTTTTGTTTTCGATCAGCTTCTCGGTGCCGCGATGCAGGAGACCAATGTGTGGATCGACGCGCTCGACGATTTCGCCGTCAAGTTCGAGCACCAGGCGCAACACACCGTGGGCCGCCGGATGCTGCGGCCCGAAGTTCAGGTTCATGTTGCGGATTTTTGGCTCGGTCGCGGTGGTCAT
>JANNEL010000699.1:0-1673 GCA_031378595.1 Alphaproteobacteria bacterium | reverse complement strand
CCTCACCACGCGCGTGCACGCGATCGAACGCTCGACCGTCACGGCGGAACGCATCGCCCGCCTCGAAACCGAAGTGGCGGCTTTGAGCGAGAACACGAAAGACCTGAAGCGCGGCATCGCCGAGCTCGTCCACGAACTGCGCCAACCGAAGCGCTAAACGAAAGCACCCCAATGACCCTTTCCACCACGGCAAGCCGCGTC
Organism: Alphaproteobacteria bacterium; assembly: GCA_031378595.1. Classification (GTDB taxonomy): domain Bacteria; phylum Pseudomonadota; class Alphaproteobacteria; order Micropepsales; family Micropepsaceae; genus SZUA-430. The sequence continues at coordinate 1,472 of JANNEL010000699.1, read as the reverse complement.
GCCCACGCGGCGAACGGCGCCACGACCTGGTTCGCGTTCCCGTTCAAGATCTGGGCGGCAAGCGACCTCAAAGTGTCCCTGCGCGACAACGCGACATTCGCCGACACGCCACAGACATTGAACAGCGACTACACGCTGAACGTGGCGAGCTACCCAGGCCTGGGCAGCGTCGTGTTCGTGACCCCGCCGCCGGCGGCGAAAACCGTGCTGGTCGAACGCGAGGTGCCGGAGACGCAAGACCTCGACCTGGTCGCCTCAGGCAGCTTCGCGGCCGAGAACGTGGAAACGCAACTCGACAAGATCGTGGCCCAAGTCCAGCAACTGCGCCGCCAACTCACCGACCTACCGGTCTCTGCGACCGCGCTCACCTACAACGTCACCGACTTCGGCGCCAAATGCGACGGCACCACCGAAGACCACGCCGCCGTCCAAGCCGCCATCGACGCCGCCGCCACAACCGGCGGCACGGTGCAGTTCCCGGCAGGCACGTGCGTTATCGGGGAGACGTTGACGGTTTACAGCGGCGTTCGCCTAGCTGGAGTGCACATGAACTCTACGACTCTAAAGGCGAAGGTGAATCTCAACGCTCCCATCATTCGTTCGGCCAACTATCTGATGTTAGTTGGCACGAACAAGTGGCTGACGGCCGATGGCGTCGTCCATGGCTTCGAGATGCTGGATTTGCAAATCGACGGCAACCGAGTGCACCAATCCGGTTCGCCGAACGGCGTCGAGCTCTATGCAAAGCGATTGGCACTCCGTCACGTGCTTATTCGAGATTGTAAGGCAATCGGACTCGTGACAGAGGCGGGCGCCGCATCGGGTCAAGTTGACTGGCAAGATTTGCCAGAGGGCTCAATCGGGCCGCTCTTCATCCGCAACTGCGGCTCGCATGGCTGGCAAATGCGAGGTCCGCACGATGCGGTGGTGCCGCACATTGGCATCAACGAATTCAGCGGCGATGGTCTCCGCGTAGAGGCGGGAGTATACAACGGCACCTGCGACATTGGCTTTGCGCATATCTACGCGAACAAAGGCAACGGCGTTTATGGTGGCGCTTCATTCAAGGCTCGCCACCTCATCAGCGAAAACAACGACAAAGAGGGGCTCTATCTTGATGCAAACCATATTCACATCGGTATGCTGGAGACCTATAGCAACTGCAAGGTGACCGGGGCATTTGAGGTCGTCCTAAGCACGAACGCAGCGAGCGCGATCATTGGAAGCGCGAACATTCGCAATCTGTTCGCGAACACAAAAGGCGGGATCCAGTTAGCCGCCGATAATTGTCGCATCGCGGCGCGCATCGACGGGAGCTCAGCTTCGTCCGGGGGAACCGGCTTGGAAGTTCTGGGAGGGGCAGACTACAACACGGTCGAGGCTACCATCTCGGGTTTCACCGGTACCGGCGGCACGGGGCTCAAATCGAACTCCGGCGGCGTGGGTAGTTACAACCAGATCAACGCGACCAT
>JANNEL010000625.1:0-2312 GCA_031378595.1 Alphaproteobacteria bacterium | reverse complement strand
GGGCTGTCGGGACAGGGAGCTCGCGCCTCGTTCGTGCCGCGCGCGCTGTCACTGGTCGCTTTCGTGCTTGGCATCCTCGCGCTGATCTCCAGCGGCTTCACGCAGATCGGCGCGGGGCAGGTGGGCGTCACAGCGTTGTTCGGCGCAGTCGACTCGGCGCCGCTTGCGCAAGGCTTGCATCTCATCAATCCATTGAAGAGCGTGACCCAGATGTCGGCGCGCACCGAGACGGTCAGCGTTCATGCGGGACCTGGAGGCAGTCAAAGCACTAGTGAATCCGTCGACGCGATTTCCTCCGATGGCATGCGCATGCCGCTCGATGTGACCGTCTACTATCGCTTGGTCGAAAGCGATGCGCCCTGGGTGTATCAACACCTGGGCGAGGACTACGCGAACAAGATCGTTGTACCGGCGACGCGCACTGCGGTTCGGGAAGCCTTGGCGAGTTTCAGCGCGCAAGAAGCCTACAGCACCAAACGCACGCAGTTGACGACGGGGATGGAAACCATCCTGCGCCAGCACCTTCGCCGGTTGCTCGACGATTACAAGTTCGCCGGCCGTGCCGTCATCTTGCAGCAGGTTCTATTGCGCAATATCGGCATTCCCGACCAGGTGCGCGATGCCATCGAAAAGAAGCTGTCCGCCGAACAACAAGCGCTGGCGATGCAGTTCGTCCTGCAAAAGGAAACGCAGGAGGCCGAACGCAAACGCATCGAAGCGCGCGGCATCGCAGACTTTCAAAAGATCGTGACGGAAGGAATCAGCGACAAGCTCTTGGCCTGGAAGGGCATCGAAGCAACGCTGGAAGTTTCGAAGAGCCAGAACGCAAAAGTGATCGTGATCGGCAACGGCAAGAACGGCTTGCCCCTCATTTTCGACAGTTCCGGGGCAGGCGGCGGCAATTAGCGGGGCTATCAGGGGAGACAAGGCGCCCGGAAACGGCATAATACTTTGATCCGGCCACATCCGAGCCGCAATCGCCTGTCCATTTCGCCGCCGATAGGTCGGCAATTCTGTTTTGGGAGTATTTGATGCGGACGTGGCGTTTTGTTGACCGTCGTCTGATTGCGGCTTCGTTCCTTCTCCTTCTCATCGCCTTCATCACCGTAGCGAACGCCCGCGGGATTTGGCCCCACGAAGGCTCCGACCTTAAGCCCGACGCCGCGATCAAATTCGGCGTGCTGCCGAACGGCATGCGCTACGCGATCAGGCCGAACCAGAACCCGGAAGGAACCGTCACCCTGCGCCTGCGCGTGGCCGCAGGCTCGCTCCACGAAAACGAGAACGAGCGCGGCGTCGCCCACTTCCTCGAGCACATGGCGTTCAACGGCTCGCAGAATTACCCCGAAGGCGAGATGTTCCGCGCTCTGCAGCGTATGGGCATTCAGATCGGTTCGAACGCGAACGCCGCGACCGACTTCGACAACACCTCGTTCACGATCTCGCTGCCGAGCGTGCGCCCAGCGACGCTCGACGCCGGCTTCAACATCATGCGCGAGATGGCCGACCGCCTCACGCTGTCGGAAACGGCGATCAAGAACGAACGCGGCGTGATCCTGTCCGAGGAACGCTCGCGCGACACGCCGAGCCAGCGCGCGAACGAAGCGCAGATCCGCCTGCTGTTCGCAGGCCAGAAATATCCGACGCGCTTTCCGATCGGCGACACGAATTTCATCCGCACCGCCGGCCCGAAGGAACTCCGCAGCTTTTATGAGCGCTACTACCGCCCTGAGCGCTCGCTCCTCGTTGTGTCGGGCGACGTGAACCCGGCGCAGATCGAAGCCAAGATCGCCGCCGTCTTCGGTTCGTGGAAGCAGGCAGGCCCGCTGCCGCCGGAAGACTTCGGCAAGCCGAAACCGCGTGGTCTCGAAGTTTCGCAAGTGATTCAACCCGGCCTCGACGAAAGCATCGTGCTGAGTTGGGTCTCTCCTGAAGACACCCGCCCGGACTCGACCGCGCGCCGCCGCGAAATCCACGCACGCCTCGTTGCCTTCACGGTCGTGAACCGCCGCTTGAGCAAACTCGCGCGCTTGGCGGACGCTCCGTTCATCGAAGCGCATGTCGGCCGCGAACAGATCGGCGGGGCAGGGATCGTGCACGCGCTGCAAATCCGCACGAAGGCTGGCGGATGGCAAAAGGGCCTGGCCGCCGCCGAGCAGGAATTGCGCCGCGCGTTGGTCCACGGATTGCAGCAAGCCGAAGTCGACCGCGAAGCGTTGGAGCAGCAATCGCCCTACAAACTCGTCGCCGCGAACGAAAACACGCGCTCGAACGCCGACGTTGCGGACCTCATCATGGGCTCGCTCGAAGCG
>JANNEL010000567.1:0-2539 GCA_031378595.1 Alphaproteobacteria bacterium | reverse complement strand
GGCATGCTCGCGCTCGCCTTCACCGGCTCGATCCCGCAAGACCACGGCAAAGAAGACCGCGAAGCCGAGCAGGTCACGGCGGAACAGCGCAAAACGCGCGAAGTCGAATACCGTTACGCGCTGGGCCTTGCCGCCGCGCATCAAGGTCTGTGGGACTGGAACTTCGAGACCGACACACTGTTCGTCTCGCCGTCGGTCGAAGCGCTGTTGGGATTGGAAGCGGGCGCCATCGGCCAATCCGAACGCAAATGGGCAAGCTACATCGCGCAAGAGGATGTGCAGCTCTACGCGGACTCGATCAACGCGCATCGCCGCCAAGGCAACTCGTCCTTCACGCTCGAGATGCGCATGCGCCACGCGAAGGGCGGCTTCCGCTGGATCAAGCTGCGCGCAAGCTGCATGGCAAACCCGCAGGGCAAGGCAATCCGTTGCATCGGCGTGGTCAGCGACGTCACGAGCCGCAAGGCGCAAGAGGCGCAGCGCCAAACCGATGAAACCGGCGATCCCGTAACCGGTCTCATGCTGCGCAACGCATTCCTTGCGCGCCTCGACAGTATCCTAACGGCGATGCGCAACGGCCAATCCCGCCGCCAGGGCGCGGTCCTCGCGGTCGACGTCGATCGTCTGCGCATCATCACCGACAGCATGGGCCATCAGGCGGGCGACCGCTTCTTGACGCAAATCGCCCGCCGTCTTGACCACGCGGCCGGCCCCGACGACGCCGTCGCCAGAATGGGCAGCGACGAATTCGCGGTCCTTGCCTTGGGCTCCCCTGGCGACGAAGACGGCGCGCAGGTTGCTCAACGCATACGTGACGCACTCAGCCAACCCGTCGCCATCAACGATCGCGAGATCTATCCTGCCGCCACCATCGGTCTCGCGGTGATCGAACCCGGCCACCGTTACGCCGGCGACGTACTGCGCGAAGCGGAAGTGGCCATGTATCACGCCAAGCGCGCGGGCCGCGGCGGCTTTGAAATCTACCAGCCGCAGATGAAGCCGCGCTCGGCCGAACGGCTGATCATGGACACCGACCTGCGCACAGCGCTGAACCGCCAAGAGATCGAACTGCACTATCAGCCGATCATCCGCTTGCAGGACGGCTCAATCGCGGGCTTCGAAGCTTTGATGCGCTGGCGCCATCCGTCGCGCGGACTGCTGTCGCCGGTTGAGTTCATTTCGGTTGCCGAAGAAACCGGCCTCATCGTGCCGCTCGGTCGCTATGCGGTTGAGCGTGCGACCGCAGAACTCAAGCGCTGGCAAACCTACTTCCCGATGGCGGAGCCGATCTTCTGCAGCGTCAACGTTTCCGCGCGCCAATTGTTCCGCCAGGAGTTCTTCGACGATGTCGTCGCAACCCTGCGGGCTGAGAAGCCTGCACGCCTGTCTCTGAAGCTGGAACTGACGGAAAGCGTCATCATGCAAAACCCGGACTCGACGGCGCGTGCGTTGACGCGCCTGAAGGAAGCGGGCGCAGGCCTCGCGCTCGACGACTTCGGCACGGGTTTCTCTTCGCTCTCCTACCTGCAGCGTTTCCCGTTCGACACGGTGAAGATCGACCGCAGCTTCATCACCGATATGGCGAACAACGAAGAAACGCCGGTTATCCTGCGGGCCATCATCCGCCTCGCGCACGATCTCGACATGGCGGTGGTTGCGGAGGGCGTCGAGACGCAAAGCGAATCCACGAAGCTGAAATCGCTGAACTGCGAGTTCGCGCAAGGCTATCTGTTCGGCGCACCAATGGATGCGACGGCAGCCTACAATTTCATCGCATTGAGATCGCGCGGTCAGGCAGCCCAGCCGGTACAGGTCTCAGGCGCGTCCCGTGTCCCGCGAAAGCTGTGACGGATTGAAGCCAAGCTTGCGGATGGCGTACTCCCACTTGCCGCGCAGCTCCGGTCCGAACAGCAGGTATTCGTCCGCTGGGCAGGTCAGCCAACCGTTCTTTTGAATCTCGCGCTCAAGCTGCCCGCCCTGCCAACCGGCATAACCAAGCGCGAGCATAGCGTCCTTCGGGCCATGTCCGTCCGCGATCGCTTTCAGCACATCGACAGTCGCAGTAAGCCCGACATTTAGGCCGACGTTCTGCCCGACTTTCACAGTCGCATCGCCAGCGGAGTAGTCCGGCGTGTGCAAGACGAACCCGCGGCCGGTTTCCACCGGCCCGCCGAAGAGGATCGGACGGCCCGAAACTGGCTTTCCCGGACGGATCCGCAACTGCTTCAACAGATCGACGAACGTAATGTTGCTGACGACCTTGTTGAGCACGAGGCCCATCGCACCCTGCTTTGAGTGCGCGCACAAAAATACGACGGCCTGCTCGAATTTAGGGTCCGGCATATTCGGCATGGCGATAAGTACCTGGCCCTCCAGGTAGCCGCCGGTCGGCTTCTGCTCTTTTCTCTTGTTGCCGAACAATCCCATGGAATTATTCTAAACCGTTTCGTTAAGGACGGGAAGTCATGCTGTGCGCGCAACCGCTGGCGCAAACGGCAGAGGGGGTCACAGAAGATTTACCCCCGAACTGGCATGAACA
>JANNEL010000528.1:0-1707 GCA_031378595.1 Alphaproteobacteria bacterium | reverse complement strand
GAACTGATCATGCACTTGAGCGATATCGCGGAGCAGATGCGCAAAGTGGGCGATTCCTCGGGCCGCTTCGACCCGCCTTACACCACCGTGCAGTCATCGACGATTGAAGGTGGCACCGCGCTCAACATTCTCGCGCGCCATTGTATGTTCCAGTGGGAGTTCCGCTACCTGCCCGGCACCAGCCGCGACGACATCGTAGAGCGCTTCGTCGCCCACACGAAAGCGAACGTCCTACCGCGCCTACGCCGCATCGCGCCCGAAGCCGATATCGTGACGTTGCCGCGCGCCCACGTCCCGGCGCTCGTCGCAACCGACGGCTGCCCTGCGGAGGCGCTGGCAAAACAACTGACAGGCCGCAACCACGCCGAAGCCGTTTCCTATGGAACCGAAGCGGGTCTGTTCCAAGAAGCGGGAATACCGTCGGTCATCTGCGGGCCCGGCAACATCCAGCAAGCCCACAAGCCGAACGAGTTCATCGAACTCTCCCAGATTGAGGCTTGCACGGCATTCATGCGCCGCCTGATGGATCACGTCTGCGCCACTTGAATGTCTTGAGGTTGAAAACGGTAAACCGTCGAACAGAACTCGCACGTCGCGCTGATCATCCCATCCCCATCGGCAAGCGCGCGAACCTCTTCTTCCGGATACTGCGACAGCACGGCGGCAACGCGATCCGAACTGCAGCGGCAACCGAACTGCAACTCCTGCCGGTCAAATACGCGCACGCCGTCTTCATGGAACAGCCGGAAGAGTAACCGCTCGGCCTCCACCTGCGGATCGACGAGTTCGTGTGCCTCGGTCGTTGCAAATAGCACCGACGCGCGCACCCAATCGTCGGAATTCTCGACCGCCGGCGCGTTCAGCCCGCCAAGCGCTGCCAGATTCTGGATCATGATGCCGCCGGCGCGCCAATGCGGCCGTGCCCCGTCCGCACCGCGCGCGCTCAACGTTGCGACGCCGAGCTTGATGCGCGTCGGAATTTGCTCTGATCGCTCGAAGTAGCCCATCGCCCCTTCGGCAAGCCCACTCCCGTGGAGCGGCACAATCCCCTGATACCGCTCCATGTCGGCGCCTTGATCGATCGTGATCGCAAGCGATCCTTCGCCGATCAGCGCCTCGAAGGGCGGGGCCGCCCCAAGCGCTTCAACCGCCTCGCGGTCGAACATCGCGCATCCGCGCACCATGCCTGGCGTCATGTAGTCGGCAACGATCATCCGCAGCGGCCCGTTGCTGCGCGTTTGCAAGGTCAATGTCCCGTCGAACTTGAGCGACGCGCCGAGTAGGGCCGCAAGTGCCAAGGCCTCGCCGACCACGCTGGACACGGCATCCGGATAACCGTGCGCCGCGATCACGCGATCGGCCAAGTCGGTCAAATGCACAATCCGGCCGCGAACATTCATGCCTTCGATTTGGAAGCTACGAACGAAGTCGCCCGTCACGACATCGCCCAGGCGAGCACCGCCTTTTGCGAGTGCAAGCGGTTTTCCGCCTCGTCGAACACGGCGGACTGCGGCCCGTCGAGAACCGTATCGCTGACTTCCTCACCGCGATGCGCCGGCAAGCAATGCATGAAGATCGCCTTCTTGCCAGCCGCCGCCATCAACCGCTCGTCCACGCGATAGCGCGCAAGCACATTGTGCCGCGAGCGCATCCCGCCTTCGCCGAGTTGATCGCTTTCCGACATCTGCACCCAGGTATCGGTCACGA